>VYDA01000128.1 GCA_009843665.1 Caldilineaceae bacterium SB0675_bin_29
GTCGTACACAATAGCAGCCGTAACAATCGGCACCGGCGCGGCCGGTGTATACCAGCCATGGCCCCGTCCCGCCAGCCACTTGACTACGCCGTGCGCCGCCCCAAGCCCATAGGCCGAGCCGCCGCTCAGAAGGACGCCGTGAACGCGGTCCACGCGGTTTACCGGATCAAGCAGAGCTACCTCCCGCGTCCCCGGGGCCGAACCGCGCACGTCTACACCGCCGCAACTCCCCTCAGGCGTCAGTACGACCGTACAGCCGGTTCCATTATCGGGATCCGACCAGTGGCCGACCAGAATGCCCTGAACGTCGGTCAGCGCATTATTCACTTTTCGCCATTTTGGCTGTGACTTGCCTCTTCAGATAGGCCATGAGGACATGCAAGCCGCGTATTCGCTGCGGAGAAATCGCTTCGTGCAGACCCAGAAGATAATGAATGTCGTCCGGGGTATGCAACACAGTATCGGGCGCAGCACGTTCCAACCCTTCCTGGACAATCGCGGCATAGCCCCGGACAGTAGGCGACTCTTTGGGCACGTCAATGTAGACGTGCACTCCGGCGTCTACGATGTCAGTGAATACGAATATCGGAGTCTGACATTCATGGACCTGCTCCATCTGGTCGCGGGCGACGTGAAGAAAGCCGGGAATGTCCGGCATGCCCATACCGAAATCAAGGAGAGACTCCAGCCGCTCCCGCGGCTCCATACTGCGAAAGTCTTCGATGATCGCTCGCAGAGGCGGTGGAGTCCGGTCAATCTTTTCTTCAAGTGTGAGGTCGAAATCCATCATTCAGGGGTTGCGCTCTTGTCGGAACTTCTCTAGGCTGAGCGCAGTCTTCATATCTATTTTGAGCGTTTCAAGACCGGTAGGCCGTTCTTGCTCTCGGAAACTTCGTAACCGTCCGGAACTGCCGCCAGTGAGCCCTCCTTCTCTTCCTTGGCAAAGAAGTACAGGGTCTGTTGTCGACCGTTACGCAACGTTGTTTCCTTTGAATGCAGATAGTACGTTCTGCCCTTGGAGTTCGTGTGCGCATACGCCATGTTTTGATGCTCCTTTTCCAAACTACAAAATTCAGTTTCCTCTACCTGGTCGCAGGAGTCCAGCCATCCGGAGGCTAGAACGTCGATGCGAACTAGGTGAACTGTACCACATACAGTTAGCTAAATTGTAATTCAGCATTCCAAAACCGCAAAAAACGCAACTATACCTTACTTCAAATCGTGAACTTTCACGGCCCGGGTAGCAATGTAGGTGTCCGTATAGTCCGCCGGCGGCTGTCCCTCCCACCGGTCTTCGAAAAAGCCGGTAATCACAAACCCGGCATCCAGCTGGCCCCCAATCTGATCAGTCAATGTGTGTCCAAACTCAAGGGCCTCCCCTGCACGAATATATGAATCCCTATCTTCCTCGGATATGCTCGTGAGGTCCGAATAAGGGAGTTCGTGGCGTACCTCCAGGACTCCTTCATCGATCTTCTTCTGGTCGAACATGTAGAGGACAGGGTTGATAAAGCCCGCCATCAGCACGCCCCCTCGCTTGAGCACGCGGGCGCACTCTCTCCAGACTGGACGCACATGGGGTACGAACAGGTTCGAACAGGGATGGACGATCAGGTCGAACATTCCGTCTGAGAATGCGGAGAGATCCCCCATGTCGCCTTCTACGGTGATCAGTCCAAGTCCCTCACGTTCAGCGACATGTCGGTCCTGTGCCAACTGGCGCGTAGAGATGTCAAATACTGAAACCCTCGCGCCGGCGCTTTCGCCGGCAGCAGCCAGTACCGGACCTTGTTGACCTCCCCCAGAAGCCAGACACAGAATCTCAGCGTCGCTGAAATCAGGGAACCATGCTCGCGGCACAGGCTTCGTCGGCGTGAGAACGATATCCCAGCATCCGCGACGTGCCGCAGCCACTTTTGCGCCGCAAACTGGTACCGTCCATCGGCTCTTGCGATCGACCGCTTTGTCCCATGCGTTTCGGTTTATGGATTGGACTTCCCCAGATACTTCCATCGATTTCGACTGGCGCGGCATAATCCATGACTCGGCAGGGCGCGTTCACGCACCCGTCCAAAACAGGGTCACATTTATCCTCGACCTCTTAGTCCCCTTACTGCCCGGTTCCTGCGTTCGATTCGCTCCCGCTGGATCTGTTCGCTCAAGCCGGGAAGCGGCCCTTCCCGTAAGACGCAAATGATCTCAGCCATAATGCACACCGCAATCTCGGAAGGAGTTATCGCTCCGATGTCGATGCCGATCGGTGCCCGAACGCGATCGAAATTCGACGCCGGGATATTCTGCTCGACTTCCAGCAACTCGAACACCGCACGAATGCGCCGTCGGCTTCCGATCATGCCCAGGTAGGCTACCGGATCTTCCAGCACTTCCAGTAAACAGTCGATATCGTGTTGGTGTCCTCGCGTCACCAGTACTATATATGTATCACTGTCAAACGCCTTTTTGCCCTGCCTTAGTTCCACCAAGGTCGGCCTGAACGGACCCGCAATGACACGGTCGGCGCTGGGAAACCGTGAAACATGGGCGTATTGCGGGCGATCGTCAATGACCGAAACCAGAAATTCACACGTCTTCGCGATTGAGGCCAGTGGTATGGCAATGTGGCCCGCGCCGGCAATGATCAGATGAGGGGGCCGGGCTTGGACTTCCACAAATATCGAGAAGCGCCCATCAAGGTCCTCGTAGTGAAAATGCTCGTGTCGCTTGCGCGCAATCGCCTTCCTGGCATCTTGTAGGACCCTGTCCAACACTTCACCCAGATTAAGGACTCCAACCGGGCTCCTTTCAGGTTCGGGCCAGACCACAGCGTTCTTGCCGACTGCCTCCACGTAGACGCCTTCCCCGGTGGTGACTGTAACAAGCGCCACAGCTTCTCTCTTTTCTATCGCCTCAAGAAGCGAAGTGAGCAACTCTTCCTGCATGTTTTCTTAGTGAATACCTGTATATCATGCATGGTGGACGACAGACACTTTCTGCCGGCCCCATTTGCGGTTTTCGTATCGGCACATCCCGTGCCGTTAGACACGTGCCAGTCCAGATGCTAGAATCCGACACGTACCCTGATAAAGTATCACCTATGCCGTCGCATGGACTGGGCGCTGCCAGTTGCCGGCAGCGCAAGGAGTCAACCGCCCCATGACAGAATTATTCCAAGCTGAGAACCTTGTAGCCCTGCTTACTCTGGTCCTGCTCGAAATCGTTCTCGGCATTGACAATGTTATCTTTATTGCAATCCTGAGCGGGAAGCTGCCCCAGAGTCAGCAAGCCAGGGCTCGTTCAACCGGTATCGCGTTGGCGGTGATTGCCCGCATTGCCCTGTTGTTCAGCATCGCCTGGATCATGCAGCTGACCTACCCGCTGTTCGCCCTTTTCCAGCA
>VYDA01000165.1 GCA_009843665.1 Caldilineaceae bacterium SB0675_bin_29
CTGTCGACCGGTCTGGACTACCCGGTCCAATGCTTCGCTTCCACCGAAGAGCTGGCAGCCGCCTGTCTCCCCATGGCCGCATCCCAGGGCCCCTACGTCACCCATATGCGTTACAAGATAGGCACTCTCGCCGCACTGAAGGAGGCTGTCGAAATCGGGCGGTGCGCAGGCGTACCCGTACACATTTCGCACCTCAAGGCCGCCAGCGAAGCCGACCCCGAGGCCATCCTCAACTACGTGGATCGGGTCGCCGTCAACGAGGTTGACTTCTCCTTCGACGTATACCCCTATCTGCCTGGGTCGACAACGCTCAGCTACCTGCTGCCTTATGAAGTCTGGCACGACGGCCCTCTGGCCGCCTTGCCCAAACTGCGCGATCCCGCGATTCGCGCCCAGGTCGACCGCAGCCTGGGTATCTACGCCTCCGATCTCGAAGCAATCAGAATAGCCTGGCTGCCAGGTATGGAGAATAGCCAGTACCTGGGCAAGACCCTCGCCGAATACGTGGAAGAAGTGGGCAAGTCTCCGGTGGACGCACTGTGTGATCTCCTCATCGAGGAAAACATGGCCGTGCTCCTCGTCTTCTTCCAGGGCGACGACAGCTTCGTAGAGCCATTCCTCGCCCACGACAAATACATGATGGGCACCGACGGCGTCTACCATGAAGACAGCGTCGTCCATCCTCGCCAGTACGGTTCAGCCGCGCGGCTCCTGGGAACTTGTGTGCGTAAGGGTCTGTTTTCTTTGGAAGACGCTGTGTGGAAGCTCAGCGGCGCACCGGCGGCACGCTTTGGACTCAAAGACAGGGGCAAGTTGGAGCAAGGCCGCTACGCCGACTTGGTCGTCTTTGACGCGGAGTCAATCCAGGATCACGCCACTTTCGACCGGCCGCATCGACTTTCAACCGGTGTCGGCCACGTGATCGTCAATGGAGTTCCCATAATTTGCGATGGGACTCCGGTGGAGGGGCTGGAGCAGCCCTTACCGGGTCGGGCTCTTCACTTCAGAAAGTAGACTATTCTTCCTCGAACTGCACGCCCAGCGCACTGCCGCCCGAACTGAAAGCAACCGCCGTACTCAGGCTGGATTCCACCGGATCCGCGCCCTGCGCGCCCGTCGTCGTCGGTGTGACGACAGGTACCTCTTCAGCATCTGTCGCCGTCACAAGAGGGCCATATATCCACCCGGGCTGGCCTGCAAAGTCGATCTGCCACCACTCTCCGTCCGCACTCTTCCCGGTTATCGTGTACTCTTCGCCGGCCGTAGCCCCGCCGATACGATCGTATTCGGTACCGGGTCCGTTGCGTACATTGAGATCTTCACCGACCGTCGCCACAGCGTCTCCCGCCGCCTGCCCCGCTTCCGACGGCCCCGGCGCGGCAACCGGGGTCTGCACTGAAGGCGCCGCGACAGTGGGCACGTTTTCTGCATTCGTTGCCGTCACAAATGGCGCGTAAACCCACCCCGCCTCACCGTCAAAGTCTATCTGCCACCATTCGCCGTCCGCAATCATGCCGGTAATGTCGAACTCATCGCCTGCGAACGCCCCCCCAATCAGTGCGTTGTCAGGGACTGCGCGGCGCCGAGTCTTAGGGTCTGCGGCAATGGTAACGACCGGTCTTTCGCCTACCCGTGCTGCTGTGTCGGTTCCTGTTGTTGGCGCCGGTGTCCCTTCCATGGAACTGCCGACGATAGGGACATTGTCAGCATCAGTGGCTGTCACAAATGGTGCGTAAATCCAACCGTCCTGACCGTCAAAGTCAATCTGCCACCAGTCTCCATCCGCATTCCTGCCGGTAATGGCGAACTCTTCGCCTGCGAAGGCCCCCCCAATCCTGTCAAATTCCTCGCCCGGTCCACTGCGGACGTTCATATCGCCGCCCACACTAACAATCGGGATCACAGTAGAGGGCGACGATTCTGCCGTCTCCCCCTCTGCACCAGGGGACCCCGTCATGGCTGCACTTACAACCGGCACCTCCTCCGCTTCGGCAGCAACTACAAAGGGCGCGTAGATCCACCCGGACTCGCCTCGAAAGTCAATCTGCCACCAGTTTCCATCCTCATTCTTTCCGGTGATAGCAAACTCTTCGCCGGCAACGGCGTCGCCAACTACCTCGTAATCTGTGCTCGGACCACTGCGAATGTTCATCTCCCCTAAAACTGTAACCTTTGCATCGCTGGTTGGGGGTGCAATCTCGGTCGGCGCCGGTTCCGTAGCAGCGATTGCCGGAGTGGGTGTGGCTGCAGTCGTTTCAGTGGGAACCGGAAGCGGCGGGTTCGTTGACGTCGGCATCGGCGTAAATGTAACTACCGCGGGCAGAGGAGTAATCGTATTCGCCGGTCCTGGTTCAGGTGCAGGTTCCTCCTCTCCCTGGCCGCACGCACCTAGAAGCGCGATGCCCAATACCAGGACGCAAAGAACTACCGTGTGCGAGAAGCAAATGAGCATGCCGCTTCCCCAAGCCCTCTCTGTCATTTGAGACGCAGTCGGGGGCCGGCTGCGCAGCTTTTTCTTACTCATAGACGCTCCTCTCAGTCGGGCCGGGCTGTCCGCGCCGCGTGTACAATCAGTGCTACCGCCGTTGCCTCAGGGATGCGGCCCGTGTCCAACATCAAGTGATAGTGCCGGCTGTTCTTCCAGTCTGCACTGGTAAAGAATCTCTGGTACCAGTTACGGCGTTGCTCGTCTGCCAAGCCAATTATGCGCTCGGCCGTGCTGATTTCTGCCATACTCCGGCGGCGTTGGATGCGACGGGCCCTGACTGCCGGCGCCGCATAGAGATGGACATGAAGAGCAGTCGGATGATCCTCGAGGATAAGCTGCGAACCCCGTCCGATCAGCACAACATTTCCCCGTTCCGCCAGCGCTCGGATAGCGCTTGTCATCCCTTCCACGTACGTCGCCTGGTCCATGGGTCGGTTCCGCCGGTTCGGATCGGCCGAGAACAAAGAGCGCATCTCCTGGCTGACCACCCCGGCGCGCGACATCAATTTCTCCTCAGCCTCTACAATAACTTCGACCTCCACGCCGGCCTGGCGCGCCATCTCTGCAAGTACCTCCTTATCGATACAAGTCGAGTCCAACTCGTGGCCCACAGCCTCAGCAATGCGTGTGCCCCGCGAGCCCAGTTCACGCGAAATCGTAACGACTGTCATTTCTGCCTCCTTACATAGAGGTCACCTGCATTCACGCTCAGGATGCATCACCAGATCACATCCCGTAAATCAGATCATTGGAATTCAGCCACTGTCGATTCGCCGCCCTGATCGGGGCGCAGGAGAGTGTTTCTCACTCCTCACTCCTCTTCGCTCTCTCCTCGAATTTCTGGGCGGTCGGGCCTAATCGGCCCTCCCTTGTGCGGGGGCTCCGCCCCCGCAACGCCCCCGGCCC
>VYDA01000408.1 GCA_009843665.1 Caldilineaceae bacterium SB0675_bin_29
CCCGCACGCCGACCAGTCAAACTTGTCGATCTCCACGATGCGCGTCGCACCCGCCACCGCCGGCGCCCGCCGCAGCGGCACCCTCTCCCGCGCCTCTTCATCGACCCAATAGGCCCGTATCGGCCGGTTCTCCCACACCATCCTGTTGGCCGCCGTCTCTACATCCGCCAGCTTCGCCGCAGACAGCGGCGGCCCGTCCAGGTCCACCGTATTCAGCGCATCACCGAAATGCACGCTCACCGTCTCCAGCCCCAGCCGCCGGTAAAACACCTGCGACAGCAGATGCTGCCCCGAATGTTGCTGCATATGATCATAGCGCCTGGCCCAGTCGATCTCACCGCTCACGCTTTCCTTCCCGTCCGGCAGCGGCTCCGCCAGCACATGCAGCACCGCACCGTCCGCCCCAACCTGCACGTCGACCACCGCCGTGCCGTCCAGACGGCCCGTGTCATGCGGCTGCCCGCCGGACGTGGGATAAAAGGCCGACCGGCTCAACCCCACAGCCGGTCTCTCCTCGTGTATAAGCCGCTCCGCCACCTGCGCCGTGAATCTCGTGCAGTAGGCGTCTTCGTAGTAGAGTCTCTTGTCCATGGAGTATGTACTTGTGTGGGAAGATGCCAGCGGCCGGTTACGCCGCAGGTCACAGACTGCCCGCCGCGGCCGTTGCGACCCCGGCCTCGATCTGCAGCAGTTGCGCGTTCTGCTGAAAATCCCTGGAAAACTGCCCCCAATTGGTCGTCGTCACGATGCCCTGCCGCACGTCCGCCAGCGCCTCCAGCAACGCCGCCCTCCTCTGCGCGTCCAGCTCGCTCATCACGTCGTCCAGCAGCAGTACCGGCTTCTCGCCCGTCGCCTCCGCCATCGCCTCCAACTCCGCCAGCTTCAGCGCCAGCGCGCCCGTGCGCTGCTGACCCCGGCTCCCGTACGTGCGCAGATTCCAGCCGTTGACCACAAAGACCAGCTCGTCCCGGTGCGGCCCGTAGAGCGAGCTGCCGGCCCTCAATTCAACGCCTCGGCGGGCTTCAAGCCGATCACGGAAGCGCTGATTGATCGTCTCCGCCCCGACTTCCAGGCTAGCATTCCCGTCCGTCCCGACTTCCTCGCCGTCGCGCAGCCGCTGGTAGTCATCTTCAGAGTAGAGCCCGGTGTTGAAACTGGGCAGGTACAGCAGTTCCAACGACTCCTGCTGCAGCGAGAGCTCCCCATGCACGCGGCGCGCGATCGGTGCCAGCGCCGCCAGATAACTGTGACGCCGGGCCAGCACCTGCGTTCCCAGCTCGACCAGCTGCTCATTCCAAAACGCGAGTTGCGCCGCCGCCGTTGGGCCGTCCGTCTGCTCCTGCTCCTGCAGCTGCCTCAGCAAACTGTTCCGCTGCGTTACCACTTTCTGGTAGCGGGAAAGCGTCTGACAGTAGCCGCGATCGATCTGGCACAGAGCAACGTCAATGTAACGCCGCCGCTCACTCGGGCTCCCGGCCACGAGCGTCAGGTCCTCCGGCAGAAACAGCACCGCCCGCAGATGTCCGATCAGGTCCATGCTGCGCCGCGGCGCACCGTTCACCCGCGCCTGTTTCGTGTAGTTTATTCCGTCCCCGCGCAGCGTGAACAGGATTTCAAGCGTCGTCGACTCCCCCTTCCGCTCTACCTCTCCCCGGATACGGGCGTAGGGGATCGGCTCATCCGCCGCCGCCCTGTCCACCGCTTCCCGTTCCATCCGCGCATGGCGCGACTTGCTCGTTGCCAGATAATAGACCGCCTCTAGCAGGTTCGTTTTCCCCTGCCCGTTGCGGCCCTGCACAAGCGTAACCGGCGCGCTGAAGCACAGGTCCAGCTCTCTGTAATTGCGAAAATGTTCCA
Organism: Caldilineaceae bacterium SB0675_bin_29; assembly: GCA_009843665.1. Lineage (GTDB taxonomy): Bacteria > Chloroflexota > Anaerolineae > Caldilineales > Caldilineaceae > Bin5. Next base: position 1,858 of record VYDA01000408.1, read on the forward strand.
GGTGCAGCCGCGAAAGATACATAGGTCAGCAGTCGACAACGAAAACAACGGCCCGTTACGCCTCCGGCATATACCAGCCAACCGTCTGCTTATTCCGGCCGAACCAGCTCTGCGCCACCCGCTGAATGTCCTCAGCCGTCACCGCCTCCAGGTTTTCCAGCCAGCCGTCAAACCATTCGCTGTCCGCGATCATCTCGCTGAACCCCAGCCAGTACGCCTGGTTCGTCACGCTCTCGCTGCTGTACGCAAACTGCGCCTTCGTCTGCTTGATCGCCTTCTCCAGCTCCTCCGCCGCCACCGGCTCCTCCTGCATACGTTCGATCTCCGCCCATATGGCCTCCTCAATCTCCTGGTGCGTGATATCCTGCGCCAGCGTGGCGCTGAAGCCGAAAACATAAGGATCAATCGTCGGCATGAACGCAGAAGAAGCCCCAACCGCCAGCTCCTTGTCCACCAGCGCCCGGTATAGCCGGTTGCTGCGGTTGGAAGAGCCCCCGCCGAACAGCCCCATCCCCTTCGCACCGCTCAGGATGCTGTCCATCACCGTCAGTGCAAAGAAGTCCGGATGCCGTGCGTCCGGCGCATGAAACGCCAGGCCGAAGTAGGAAGTCTGATCAGTACCCCGCAGCACGATGCGCCGCTCCGCCCGCTGCTCAGGCTCCTCAAAACGCATCTCCGGCAAGGCAGGGCCCGCCTCCAATCCGCCAAAATACTGCTCAATGCGGTCTGTCATTTGCGCGCTATCAAAATCCCCCACCACCACCGCCACCGCATTGCTCGGCGTATAAAACGTCCGGTAATGCTCGTAAAGATCGTCCCGGCGCATCGTCAGCAGGTCATGCTTCCAGCCGATGACCGGATGCCGGTACGGGTGCGTCTGGAACGCCGCCGCCTGCATCTCCGTATTCAGCAGCCAGCGGTAACTGTTCTCGCTCCCCTCCCGCTCGCTGATGATCACCGTCCGCTCCGACTCCGTCTCCTCCTCGTCGAAGATCGCATTCGCCATCCGGTCGCTCTCCACGTCCAGCGCCAGCTCGATGCGCTCCGCCGGAAACGTCTCGAAATAGGTCGTCCAGTCCTGCCACGTCATGCCGTTGAACGCCCCGCCCGCACGCGCCACCGCCTTGTCGAACGCGCCCTGCGGATACCTCTCAGTACCCTTGAACAGCATATGCTCCACCCAGTGGCTGATGCCCGTCACCCCCGGCACCTCATTGCGGCTCCCCACCCGGTAATAGATCCAGAAACTGGCGACCGGCGCCAGGTGGCTCTCCTTCAGAAGGATCTGCAGCCCGTTGTCAAGCCGCACCTTCTGCACACTGCCATTCTCCCCTGCCCGTCCAGCGCTCTCCTCTTCCATCACGCCCCGCTCCTCTTCCTCTCTGATCCGTAACCTCTGTCGTAGCTCATCCGTCAAAGCCAGTGCCCGACCCGAAAACAACCGACCCCAACCACCACTATCCACTAACCACTAACCACTAACCACTAACCACTGCAGTTGGGCGGTCGGGCCTATTCGGCCCTCCCTT
>VYDA01000604.1 GCA_009843665.1 Caldilineaceae bacterium SB0675_bin_29
GAGGAAGTTCCCGATCCCGAGATAAAACATCCGAATGACGTAATCGTCAAGATTACGTCGAGTTGCATCTGCGGCTCCGACCTGCACATGTATGAGGGCCGGACTGCGGCCGAACCGGGCATAGTCTTCGGACACGAGAACATGGGTGTAATCGAAGATGTCGGGGCCGCTGTGAAAACATTGTCCGTAGGCGACAGGGTCGTGATGCCGTTCAACGTCGGCTGCGGCTTCTGCAAGAACTGCCAGCGGGGGTTTACGGGTTTCTGCCTCACGGTCAACCCTGGATTTGCCGGCGGCGCGTACGGATACGTGGCAATGGGACCATGGGTAGGCGGGCAAGCCGAGTACATTCAGGTGCCTTATGCGGACTTCAACTGTCTGCCTCTTCCGTCCGGGGATGCGTTCGAGTGGGATTTTTCTCTTCTGGCGGACATATTCCCCACGGGTTATCACGGCGCTGAGCTTGCCGACGTGAGTCCCGGCGAGAGCGTCGCCGTGTGGGGCGCGGGACCGGTCGGTCTGATGGCCACCTATAGCTGCATCATCAGAGGGGCGGCGGAGGTCTATACCATCGATCACGTGCAGGAGCGGCTGGACATGGCCAGCGACATTGGCGGTATTCCCATCAATTTCGATGTCGGCAATCCGGTGGAGCAGATCAGGGACATGCGCGGGGGCGACGGTGTGGACAAGACGATCGACGCCGTGGGCTATCAGGCCGCTGCGCAAGGATCGTCCGCCGCCGGAGGCGAGCAGACCGAGATTCCCAACGTGGTCCTGAATCAGATGATCGACCTGATCAATCCGACGGGGATCATGGGCATTCCGGGCCTGTATGTGCCATCGGACCCCGGTGGCGTGGACGAGGGCGCCAAGAGGGGCTCTCTGGCCATCAATTTCGGGAAGCTCTTTGAGAAGGGTCTGAAGCTGGGGACGGGTCAATGCAACGTGAAGCAGTACAACGCCTACTTGCGCGACCTCATCATATCGGGCAAGGCCACTCCCAGCTTCGTTGTGTCCCACGAGGTGCCGCTGGACGACGCAGTCGACGCCTATCACAAGTTTGACCAGCGCATCGACGGGTACACCAAGGTCATCCTGAAACCTTAAACGGAAGGCGCCGGTTCGTTCCCGGGCAGCCCATCTTCGAGAATCAGGGGAAGTTGGTGCGGCATCAGACCCACGCCGTCCCCCGGCTCGCGTGTGATCACGTGTGCTGCAAAGCTTCTCCCTGCATGTTCGGGAACGGCAGGCGCGTTGCAGGCGCAGGCAGACGCTAAAACAGCTGCCCTTGGATTTCAACAACGAGATTGACAGGCACAGGAGGTTGTGTCATGCGAGTAGGCAGCGAAGGGCACTCATACGACTGGATCGACAATTGGGCCAAGCTTCCCGAGGGTGAAAGCTCACGCAAGGGCTGGGCGCATCCGGGCATCGTTGTCACGGCATCGGGAAACGTAATGACCAGCCACCCCGGCGATCCGGAAGTGATGACCTTCGACGGGGACGGCAACCTGATTTCCTCGTGGCGCGGCGACTTTGCCGAGGCGCATGGGATCACCCTCGTCAACGAGGGCGGAGTCGAGTATCTGTGGATTGTGGACCACGGATCCAAGAATCACTATCTTCACGGCTACACGAACCCTCCGGGCGTGGGCGAAGATCCCGGTCAGGTATTCAAGACGACATTGGACGGTGAAGTGGTCATGAGGCTGGAGACGCCTGCACTTCCCATTTATAAAGACACACGCTACGCCCCCACAGCTGTCGCGGTGAACGAGGAGCGCTTTGGCGGCAACGGCGACATCTGGGTGGGCGACGGGTACGGCGCGTACCAGGTCCACAGGTTCACGAAGGATGGCGAGTACGTCAGCAGCATCAACGGCGAGGAAGGGGCCGGGGCCTACAACTGCCCGCACGGCATCTTCTTTGACTATCGCAAGTCCGAGCCGGAGCTCTACGTGGCGGACAGGGCCAACGACCGCGTACAGGTCTACGATATGGAGGGTGGGTTCAGGCGGATGTTTGGTGACGGTTTTCTGAACACGCCCAGTTGTTTCGCGACACATGGCGATCTGATGATCATTGCCGAGCTTCGCGCCCGCCTCGTGGTCACCGATATAAACGACGAACTGCTCACGTACCTCGGCGGCAACAAGCAGGTGTGCGACGTTGCGGGCTGGCCCAACAATGTGAACGAATCGGGGCAGTCAGTGCGCACGAGCCACCTGGAGACGGGCAAGTTCAACAGCCCTCACGGTTTGGCTGCGGACGCCAGCGGTAACCTGTATGTGGCCGAATGGCTCATTGGGGGCAGGGTAACCAGACTGAACAGGGCCTGAGCGCCCTAGGGACGCTTTGCGTCGCCGCCTGACAAACGAGAGTAAGCCACACGTCCTGCCGGAATTCCAGGACGGTGGCAAGGGGGACCGCACGGTTGTGGCGGTCCCCTTTCTGTGTTTCTGCGGTTACGCGCCAAGTTAGCGCGGCTTTTCCCCTCTTTCCAATCCCTGCTATAGTATCCCGGACAGCGCAGGCCGCTTCGCGCGGCCGCGCGACCACACTGAAGACCCTGTCATGCCATGCACCAGGAAACAGAAGGAATGTCCTCTCACTCGATGCTCGGCGCTTACGGCTCGTGGGCAGCTGCCCTTACCGGTGAAGGCCCCAACTTTCTCTCATTTCGGCATACCCATTGGATCGACCCGGCGGCGTGGCGGCCGGCGGCGCGGCAGCGATTTCGCGAGCGGGTGGCGATGCCGGAGACGGAGGGCGCGGAGGCCTGCCGGATCGAGCGTCAGTACGAGTATGACGGGTTGCAGGTGGAGGAGCTCTCGTGGCAGCTGCCGTACGGCCCGCGCACGGAGGCGGTGCTGTTGAAGCCGGCGGGTGCACGCGGTCCACTGCCCGGGGTGCTGGCTCTGCACGACCACGGCGGCCACAAGTTCCACGGCTGGCAGAAGATCACGCGAACGGACAGTGAGCAGAATGCGGTAAACGTCGACCACCAGGCGCGCGCGTACGGCGGCGCGCCGTGGGCGAACCGGTTGGCCCAGCGCGGGTATGCAGTCCTGGTGCCGGATGCTTTTGCATTCGGAAGCCGCCGCGTCCGGATCGCGGATCTGCCTCCGGCAGTTCGGGACGGTATGGAGGAGCAGGAGTCGGAGGCCCCGGAATACATCGCGGCGTACAACCAGTGGGCTGGCGGTCACGAGTCGACCCTGGCGAAGTCGCTGCTCAGTGCGGGGACGACGTGGGCGGGGGTGTGGCTGGCCGAGGATGTGCATGCGCTGGGCGTGCTGTGCGGGCGCGATGACGTGGACGCTGAGCGGGTTGGCATCGGCGGGCTGTCGGGCGGGGGACTGCGGACGGTCTACCTG
>VYDA01000178.1:0-1062 GCA_009843665.1 Caldilineaceae bacterium SB0675_bin_29
CTCCCAGCGTGTACTACCAGAACCACATCGCCTGCGACACGTTCGACGTCATCGGGGTCTCCTTCGCCGGCCTGCCCGGATTCCCCCATTTCGGCCACAATGGACACGTGGCCTGGTGCGTAACCCACACCGCCGCCGACTACCAGGACCTTTACATCGAGCGGTTCAACGACGCCGACGCATCCCTGTACCAACGAGATGAGGACTGGTTCAACGCCGACGTGCGGGACGAGGCTATCCGAGTGCGCGACGGGGAGGACGTTCACATCCGCACCTGGGCCACCCATCACGGCCCCGTGGTCGGCGGCGATCCCCTGTCCGGCTATGCCCTGGCCCTCCGCTACACCGCCGGCGACGATGGCGACCCGTGGACCGACATCCTATGTTCCATGCTGGACGCCCGCACCGTTCCCGAACTGGCCGACACCATGAACGGCTGGGTTGATCCCGTCAACAACTTCGTCATGGCCGACTCCGCCGGCAACTTCGGTTACCAATGCCGCGGTGAAATCCCCCGTCGCCCCGGCGACGCGCCCGCGCCGTTGCCTTTCGCGGGCTGGGACGGCGAACACGAATGGCAGGGTTCCATCCCCTTCGAGGATCTGCCCCGCAACATCAATCCGCCCGAGGGTTACGTCGCCACCGCCAACAACCGACCCGTTGCCGCCGATTATCCCTACTACATCTCAATGGACTTCGCCCCCGGCTACCGGGCGATGCGCGTCGCCCACGGCATCAAGTCCCTCAAGAATCCGTCGGCCAACGACATGGGCCGCATCCATGCCGAGCGTCTTTCCCTGCCGGCGCAGACCTACCTGGCAGCCCTGTCGAGACTCATGCAACCATCAGACTCTCGCACCGCGTCTGCCCTGCGTCGGCTGCGCGGTTGGTCGGGCAGCATGGACCCTGACGGCGTGGAACCCACCATCTACAGCGCCATGCGGGACGCCCTGATGTGGCGCCTGCTGAAACACAACCTGGGGGAACGGCTGGCCGCCTTGGCGTGGGAACCCGTGGATCGTGGTCGGGGAGTTTTCTTCAACCGCTTCCGCAACCTGGTCA
>VYDA01000178.1:1072-3374 GCA_009843665.1 Caldilineaceae bacterium SB0675_bin_29
CCTGGTCACCGACGCCATTGCCGCGAACGACACCGCGCTGTTGCCCGAGGGCGAAACCTGGCAGACGGCGTTGAGCGCGGCGCTGGACGAAGGAGTCCGCACGTTGAGCGCAAAGTTGGGGCGAAACCAGGAAAACTGGGCCTGGGGTCGAGTCCACCGGACTCGTCCGCAGCATCCCTTGTCGCTGGCCGACCCGAAGCTCGCTCCCGTCCTGGACCCGCCGCGAGTTGCCACGGGCGGCGACGGCGATACGCCGTGGGCCGGCCCCTACTCGCCGGCCGACTTTGCGGCCCTGGGCGGCATGTCAGTATTCCGCTACGCCTACGACCCCGCCGACTGGGAGCGTTCCCTGTGGGCCGTGCCGCTGGGCTCGTCAGGCCATCCCGGCAGCGCCCATTACGCCGACCAGGCGGAGATGTGGAGCCACGTCCGCATGGCTCCCATGATGTACGGCTGGGACCGAATTGCCGCCAGCGCGGATACGATGCAGACCCTCAGGCCAAAGTAATGCTACAATTTCAGAATGAACGCCTGGAGGGATCACAAATGGCAATCGTGCCGGCTGACAGTACCAAATACACTGCGTTGAGGGTGCTTGCGGTTGTGTTCACGCTCGCTATCGCCATGGGAGCGACGGCCGTCGCGTTCTATGTCACCGACGTGTTTGGCATTCTTTTCAGGGAGACGAGCGCTAATCTCCAATTGATCGTGCTCGTGCCTGCGTCCGTGTTGGCAATTATCACCACGTTCTTTGCTGCGAAAATTTTGTGGAGCGCCAGTGACCCAGCGGGCAACCAACGTCCCGATTCTCACCATGATGGTCAGACGTGAGCGGACGCGACTGGCAGACAATGGGATGGGCGTGGGTCGCCGGAGGTACCTTGTTAGGCTTGGGCATCCTGCTAGGCGCGGGATTCCGTATCGATTCAATCTTCGCCTTCGACACCGGTTTGGGAACGGCGCTTTTGTTAGTTGCAGGGGTCACCCTGTTCGCCGTCGCGTTGCCGGCCCTCATTACGACCGACAACAAACTGGTATCCACCGCGGGCATAGTGACCGCGATATTCGGCTATGGTGGAACCTCGATTATCCTCTTCGACGAAGATCCAATTCTCTTCGCGCTAGTGTGGGTCTATCACTTCTACCTCGTGTTTTTTGCATTTGTACTCGCGGTGACGTCTCGCTGGATACGTGGAATCTTCACGAGATTGAGAAGTTAGCCCTTACCTGAGAATTGGCCAATCAGTCGTCCAGCAGGATGTACACCGCGCCAGACGGGCTCAGGTCGTGGTGCGAATGGCCTTTGCCCGTAACGTCCTCCATCAGCCGGATGTCGCCGGCCCGCAGCACTCGTTTCGACCCGTCGCTGGCGCCAATCTCCACCTCGCCGGACAGGTGGATGATCAACCGGCGCTCCGGCAGCGGATGAAAATCCATCCGGCGCGACCCGTCAAACTCCTGCACCCGCACCTCGGACACGTTGATCAGCGCCCCCAGCTCCGGGTGTTCCTCCAGGTTCAGGTCTTCGATGTGGCTCTCGCCGTCGGCGTCCGAAAATACGCGGTATATTGCCATTCCGCCCCCTCTTTGCTCCTGTGATTGATGCGCTAGTCCTCTCGCAAATGCGGCGCGACCCGCTCGGCGAACAGCTCCAGGTTGGCGACACCATCGGCCAGGGGCATCCCCGGCCACATCATCCTGAAGCAGCCGTGAGACATGCCCAGATCCCGATAGCGTGAAAGTTCCTCAACTACTTCATCAGGACTGCCGATCACGAAACGGTTCCTCGCCAGGTCCTCAAACGGCTCCCGGAAGTTCTCCTCGCCGGGCAGCGCCTTGTCCTGTCCCCATTGAGCATAGGCTTCGTACTTCCCGCCCAGGTAGGGTTCGGCGGTGGCGAAGGCTTCCTCGTGGGTACGACCTACGAATACCTCCCGGCCCAGGGGCAGGCGCTCCGGCGCGTCCGAATCCGCCGCGCCGGCGGCCTCGTGGTACATCTCCACCTGCTGGCTGATGGTATCGAACTTGGCGTGCGGATTCACGTACCACGTGTAACCCAGCCGAGCGGCCCGGGTGATGGCCGCGTCGCTGTTGGCCGCCACCCATACCGGCGGAGGCTGCTGCACCGGCCGCAGCATCAGTTGGGCATCGCGCAGCTGGAAGTATTGGCCGTCATAGTTGACGCGCTCGCCTGACCACAGCAAGCGCATGGCCTCCAGGCATTCCAGGTAGCGGCTAACGCGGGTTCGGCGCGGCACGCCGAAGTTGTCGTACTCCTCGTCCCGGTAGCCCAGCGCCGCCG
>VYDA01000728.1 GCA_009843665.1 Caldilineaceae bacterium SB0675_bin_29
GTATGGTACCGCTCTGAAGCGCCTGCCACAGAACCAGCATTGAGGCTGCTTGCGCTGCGGTAATCGCATTGTCGGACTCTTCCAAGAGCAAGATTCCCAGAACGAGCTGGTTCATCGGGGGTAGGGCCCCTTCGAATTCGTTCGCCAGCACGGATGGGCGCTGTTGAGCTGTGCTTCCGGAATTGCTTTCCCGCGAGACATTTTCGACCGGTTCCGAGGCTTCTGCTGCCGATGTTGGGTCGCTCCTACCACATGCCGCGAGGAGAAGAATCGTTGCTACGATCAAGGTTCCTCTTGTCCACTTCTTCATTTTGACGCTCCCCCCTGTAACGCCAGGTTCACTTCGTAATGGTCGATGCGCCCGTCGATTTCCAGTACGAACAAGACATTCAAGGATTGTACTCGGGACTCCCTTGGAACATGTGAAGGACGCATTTGGATGCTGTTTCAGTTTGCGTAATTCGGAAGTCGAATCGAGAACCGAGAGCCCTCTCCAGGGGTGGATTCGGCCTGAATCGTCCCATCATGGGCCTCGACGATGGCCTTGGCGATTGCGAGTCCCAATCCTGACTGCGCCAGCTCATCGCGGCTGCGAGACCGATCTGCCCTATAAAAGCGGTCAAATATATGGTGTAGTTCGTCGCCTGCAATGCCGATGCCCGTGTCCGCCACCTGAAGAGTCACAAAGCTGCTGTGTGCTGTCGCGCTCAGGGTGATATTCCCCTCCGACGTAAAGCGCAAAGCGTTCGTTACGAGATTGTTGAGCACCTGAGTCATTCGTTCCAAGTCCACGACGACGGAAGGCAGCGTCTCCGGCGCATTTACACGAAGGTCGACGTTTTTTTGTTTGGCCAGTACAACGTGGGCCAGCACGGCCCGTTCCAGCAAGGCTTTGGGATCGACGGCGCGACGCTGCAGGGGCAGCTCCCCGGCATCGGCCAGCGATAATGTTCGCAAATCTTCGACCAGGCGTTGCAGATGGGCAACTTCCTGGTGAAGAAGCTCGTACAGATCTTCCCTGCCCTGGATCGAGCCATCGCGAAGCCCCTCTGTGTAGCCCCGCAGAACGGTAAGTGGCGTGCGCAGGTCGTGGGCGATGTCGGCGGTCATTTGCTTGCGCATGCGTGAAGCCTGTGCAAGTTCGCTGCTCATCTGATTGAACGAGGAAGCCAGTTTCCCGATTTCATCGCGTGAATAGACGTTGACCTGCCCCCCCAGCTGGCCGGCGGACATCTCTTCTGTGGCAGAGGTCAGCTCGCGTAAAGGGCGAGTGAGCGCGCGCGAGAGTAGAAACCCCAGCACCAGGGCCAAAAGCCCCGCGATCAGGGCAGCGAGTGCGGTTGCCTGATTGACGTTGCGCAGGAAGAAGCTTTCGGGAGATGGTCGGGGGAATCTCTCCCCGGCAGCGAATCTGTTGACGTCATAGATCGTCCCCACTCGCTTGCCGTCCTTTTCGATCGGGATGCCGGGACCCAGACCATATTCGGCGGTGTTGAGGCCCCAATACTCTGTCAAAGGAGAGAAGACAACAGTATGATTGCTGTCGACAAGTACGATGCGACGGCGCACGACGTCGAGCAGGGGTTCGCTTTCTATCCACTCGCCGAAACCGTTCCAACTGTTGTTATTGGAGTAGTGGCCCAGTATAAGGTCGGCAAGTAGTGGATTGCCTCTGCGCTCAGTAACAAATCGGGCGAACTCCTGCCGTGTGCGCAGTCCGCTGATGGCAGCGACAAGCAGCGCGCCTGAGACGCCAACTGCGAGAAATGCCAGGGTCAGCTTTACTGCCAAGGAACGCCACATCTACGTTGCCTCTGCGCTAAAGCGGTATCCCATACCATAGACGGTCTGAATGTAGCGGGGCTTGCTCGGAAGCTGTTCGATCTTTGTGCGGAGATTTCGCACGTGGACATCGATAGAGCGCTCGTACCCTTCGTAGGCATCGCCACTGACAGACTCCAGCAAGTCAAGGCGGGAAAAGGCCCGGCCGGGTGACAGCATGAATGTCTCCAGCAGGTCGAACTCCGAAGGCGTGAGGGGAACTGGGTTGCCGCTGACAGTCACTGTTCGCCCTGAACGATCAAGGGAGATTTCCGCCGCCCGCAGGATTTCCGGCTGGCGGCTCTTCTGCCCAGCCCTCCGGAGCACGGCGCGGACTCTTGCCATGAGCTCCTGGACGCCGAAGGGTTTGGTAACGTAGTCATCGGCTCCCAATTCCAGGCCGACAACCTTATCGCTCTCTTCAATTCTGGCGGTTAGTACGATGATAGGGGCTTCTGATTCTTTTGTGAATTGCCGAATGAAGTCGTAGCCCCCCATCTCCGGCATCATCAGGTCCAGAAGGACGAGGTCCGGTTTCTCGTAACGGGCTGCAAACAGCGCTTCACGCCCGTTGGCAGCCTCAACCACCCGGAAACCCTCCCTCTCTAAGTAGAGGCGCACCATTTCGCGCAGTTTTGCTTCGTCGTCTACAACCAGGATAGTTTGAGACACTACAGCCTGCTTCCCCCCTTTGTCAACGGGTCAATCCAGGGGGGATCGGTACGCATTCCGAGGTCGCGACTGCTCTGCGACCAGAGTTCCTCGTGGCATTCGGTTACTATTGTCGCACAATTGTGTTTAGAAAGTATGAAGGATAGTTGAAGATTCAACAAGGGCTTACTGAAAGGGTGCATGTATCGCCGGACAACCTGGTTCCCCTCCCGGCATCCGGTCGACATCGGAACGGGGTCGGCACTCAACTTGAGCGGAACTGCGGCGCGTATGTTGGCGAATGTTGGCTGTGGTACAATTGCTCGCGGATTCAGAAACAGATTGCAGGTCCGAGCGATTGCGTAGATTAGTCTGACGGAACACTCACAAATGGCGGTATCAGAAAGGAAACAAAAATGTCTCAGGTGGCTATCGGGATGCACAGGCAGATACGCTCTTCCATCCATTCTGCTGTAAAGGGTCTGTCAACCGAGCAACTGCACACGGTACCAGATGGATTCGACAATAATATCGCCTGGAATGTGGGACACCTTCTCGTCGTCCAGCAGCGACTTCTCTACCGACCGTGCGGGCTGCCCATATCTCTTGCCGAAGAGATGATCCCGCTGTATCTGCCGAACACGTCCCCCGCTGATTGGGAAGCTGAGCCGGATGCCGAGGAGCTGGTGGGGATGCTGATGCCGCAGCAGGAGCAACTGGAGGCGGATTATGCGGCAGGGGTCTTCAGCGAAAACGGGTTCAGCGAGTTTACGACTGGGTCGGGCGTCACCCTCTCCAACATTGACGGCGCGCTGGTCTTCAACACTTATCACGAAGCACAGCACTACGGTTTCATCCAGGCTTTGAAAAACCTGGTGGGTTGAGGCAGATGCCTGAGG
>VYDA01000683.1 GCA_009843665.1 Caldilineaceae bacterium SB0675_bin_29
CCCCATGGACGACCTGCTTGAAGTCCACGGCGCCGACATCCTCGCCGGTCACTCCGACCTCGACTGGCGCATGATGAAGGACTTCGAAGGCACCACCTGGGGCTACCCCCGGCTCGGACTCATGGGGCATACCCACTTCCCCTACTTCCGCACCGACTGGCTCGCCGAAGCCGGCCTCGAAATACCCGATACCTGGGATGGCATGGAACACGCCTACGAAGCAATGAAGGAAAACCACGACGAAGCAGTCATCGTCGCCATGGGCCGCCGCCACCTCATGTACAATACCCTCGGCGCCTTCACTGAACACGGCTTCTCCCGCTGGATCGACCCCGCCGACAATATGCTCAAACCACCGGAGCTGCAGCCCGGCTACCAGGACTGGCTCGCCAAGATGAACGAATGGTGGGACAATGGCTGGCTCCAGCGCGAGTCTTTCGCCAATCCCGACTACCGCGCCATGCTCAAGACTCTGACAATCGGCGTCTGGCTCGGCTGGTACTCCCGCATGACCATCTGGTGGGACCAGATCCGCCGCGACGCAGGTTACGAAGTGGAAGACTACGACTTCGCACTCAAGATCACAGGACCAGCCGGAGTCGCCAAGACCAACAACGCCGGCTCCAATAGCGCCTACATGATCCCCCGCAAGTCCAACTATCCCGAGGCGGTCATCAAGTATGCCAACTGGATCTATGAGGACGGTCCCGATGACGTAACCAACTACCTCATCGCTTCTTGGGGCGTGCCCGGCGAAGACTGGGAATGGGTCGACAAAGAGGGCAAAGTCGCCCGACTCCACTCCGCTGGCAGCACCGTCTGTGAAGAAAAGTACTCCCGCGACTTCCAGATTACCCTCGGACTCGGGCCGGAAACTTGGGCCACCGCCGTCAAGCTTCAGCAGGATGACGGCACAATCGAGTGGAACCGCCACTGGCAGCACATCAACACCTATTGGAACCAGTACGAAGGCGGACGCATGCCCGTCGACTTCGACGTGCCTTACGACCGCACTGCCATTCGCGATGCCTTCCCCGGCGAACCCGACTTCGAACGCTTCGTCGAAGAGGAAAGCATCAAGTTCATCACCGGCGCCCGCCCAATTGTAGAATGGGGCAACTTCGTCGATGAGATGAACAACGCCGGTCTCGAGCGGTGGAGCGAGCGCTACACCCAGCAGTTCCGGCTCTATCACCCCTAATTGACCTGTACCATGAGGGAAGGAGGGCGTGCCCCTCCTTCCCTCGGCCCTCCCCTCGGCGACAGGAGGTGGACGAATGCAACAACCCCTTGGCGAACAGATCAGAGTACGACTTGAGCAGGATGCCCCTGTCTTTGCGGAGAAGAAGGGCTTCCGAGAAGCGTGGCGCCAGATCAAGCGCGACCGCTTCCTATACGCCCTTGCGGCACTTCCCCTGCTCTACTTCGTAGTATTTCGCTACCTCCCCATGGTCGGCCTGATCATCGCCTTTCAGGACTACGATCCCTTCCTCGGCATCGGTGCCATGTTCAGCCTGGATAACTTTGTGGGGTTCAAACACTTCACCAACTTTTTCGACTCCATCTTCTTCTGGAACGTCGTTCGCAATACCGTTCTCATCAGCTTCTACAAACTGTTATTCGGTTTTCCACTTCCTATCATCCTCGCCCTCATGATCAACGAGGTGCGAATTACTGTATTTCAACGCACCGTCCAGACCATTTCTTACCTGCCGCACTTCTTCTCATTGGTAGTAGCCGCCGGCATCGTCCGCGCAATGCTTACTCCGCAAGGTGGCCTACTCAATCAGGCTATCGTCGCCTTTGGCGGCGAAGCCCAGGCCTTTCTTACCGATCCCAACCTCTTCCGTTCCATACTGGTCACCATGGACATATGGCAGCAGGCCGGCTGGAACAGTATTATCTTTTTGGCTGCCATGGCCACCATCAACCCGGAAATGTACGAAGCCGCCGCCATGGACGGCGCCAACCGCTTCCAGCGCATGTGGTACGTCACCCTGCCCAGCATCTCCTTCGCAATCGTCATCATCCTCATCTTCCGTATCGGCGGTATGCTGGACGCAGGTTTCGAGCAGATTCTGCTCCTTTATTCACCCTCCGTCTACTCCGTCTCCGACATCATCGACACCTATGTCTATCGCGCAGGCCTCATCGGCCGCCAATACTCATTCGGGGCCGCGGTAGGCCTCTTCAAGTCCGTTCTTGCACTGATCCTTATGTATATGGCAAACAAAGTTGCCCAGTACCTGGGCCAGGAAGGCCTCTGGTAGGAGAACACAATGAAACTTTCCCGGGGCGAAAAGCTGTTCGACTGGATCAATATCTTTGTTCTCGCCATCCTTACGCTGTTCTTTCTGATCCCTTTCCTCTCTGTGGTCTCCACTTCGCTCGTCAGCGGTAGAGAGTACGCCTTGCGCGGGCTGTTTATCCTCTACCCGTACCGGCCCGTACTCAGCTCCTATGACATGCTCCTGGGCCAGGGCTCAATAGTAGTCAACGCTTATATAGTCACCTCCGCTCGCGTTGTCGTCGGTACTGGCCTCGGCCTTGCATTCACCTTCCCACTCGCCTACGTACTCTCCAAGCGCAGACTATACGGCCGTGTACCCATTACAATGTTTATCTTTTTCACCATGCTCTTTCACGGCGGCCTGATTCCAAACTTTGTCCTGGTGGAAAAGATCCGACTGTTGGATAGTTTCTGGGCAATGATTTGGCCGGTCCTGATCAACCCCTGGTGGCTCCTGATCATGCGTAACTTCATGTTGGCCATCCCCGAAGAACTGGAGGAGGCCGCTATCATGGATGGCGCTAGCCCTCTCGTGGTTCTCCTGCGTGTCTATCTTCCCCTTTCCATGCCGGTAATCGCAACGATCGGTCTCTGGTATGCAGTCTTTCATTGGAACCAATGGTTCGACGCGGCAATTTACATCAACGATCCCAAAAAGCTGCCCCTCCAGCTGATCCTCCGCGGTATCCTCGAATACGGCACCGGCCAGTACAGCGACTACTCCGGCCTCGCCGAGATGACCGAGCTCACCGACCCACCGCCGGCGGAGTCTCTTAAAGCCGCCATGATTGTCATCACCACCCTGCCGATCCTCATGATCTACCCCTTCATCCAGCGCTACTTCGTCAGGGGCATCATGCTCGGCTCCATCAAAGGCTGATTCCACAATGGACAACTCCTTCCACGGCGCATGGCCCGCGCTCATCACTCCCGCAACCGCCGACGGCGGCGCCAACCTCACCGCCCTCCGCGAGCTGATCGACTACATGCTCGCCAAAAATGTCGACGGCCTCTACGTCCTCGGCGGCACCGGCGAGGGCCTGCTCATATCGGCCGACGACCGCCGCCTCGTCCTCGAA
>VYDA01000605.1 GCA_009843665.1 Caldilineaceae bacterium SB0675_bin_29
GAGGCTCCCGGCATCACTTGAAACATCAATGAACGCATGTAAACGCTCGTAAATTCTCATGGACTGTTGTCATCTCTCTTGAACACTCGTACAACGCTCGCACGACAATTATCGAGCCAGGAGGCACCCGCCATCCTGAGAATCCCCAGGAGTCCGGCAAATCCTGATTCAGACAATCTGCCCAACACTCGTAAACGCTCATGGACTCTCGTCATCTCTCGTGAACACTCGTACAACGCTCGACCGACCATTCCCGAGCCAGGAGGCACTCGCCATCCTGAGAATCCCCGGGAATCCGGCAAATCCTGATTCAGACATCCTGCCCAACGCTCTTAAACGCTCGTAAACTCTCATAGACTCTCGTGCGACACGCATGTTTCTCAGTTTTTATCTCCCACCGGGCGCGCCCGCAGCAATATCGACCGCTACAGCGAAACGGCGATGATAGTATATAATCCAGGCGCGGTCGTTGAGAGTACCATTCCAGAAAAGCCTGAAAATGCCCGCAACCTTTAGGACCGTCTTCGACAAAGAACCGATGCACAGCTCAATTCTACTCATCTCCTGCTACGAGCTCGGTCACCAGCCTCTCAGCCTGGCGTGGCCGCTGGCCGCCCTGCGCGCCGCCGGCCTCGACGCCGCAACAGTGGACCTGGCCGTCGAAGTATTCCCAACAGCCAAGGCGGCTGGCGCCGACCTGATTGCTATCGCCGTACCCATGCATACCGCCCTGCGCATCGGAGTCGATGCCGCCCGTAAAGCCCGCGCAGAAAATCCCGGCGCCCACCTCTGCTTCTTTGGGCTGTACGCCTGGCTCAATCGCCGTCACCTGCTGCACCCCGGTGACAGCCGCAAAGGGGTCGCCGACTCGGTCATCGCCGGCGAGACCGAGCCGGTACTGGTCGATCTGGCGCAGGCCCTCAGCGCGGGCAGTCCGCCGGCGGAAGTGCCCGGACTTACCACCGCGCATCGAGAGGCATCACCCCATTTGGGCCGGCACACACTGCCTGTCCCCGATCGAAACCCGTTGCCCTCCCTGGACAGCTATGCCCATTACGTCCCGGGGTCCACTAGCCCAACAAATGGAAGTGCAACCGGCCGTGGCCGGAGCGTCGAAGATCCGGTCGCCTATCCTGCCGGCTACACCGAGGCCACCCGCGGCTGTCTCCACACCTGCCGCCACTGTCCGGTCGTACCCGTATACAATGGCCGCTTTTTCGTCGTCCCCGTCGAGACCGTGCTCGCAGACATCGCCCAACAGGTTGAAAACGGCGCCCGCCACATCACCTTTGGCGACCCCGACTTCCTCAACGGTCCCGGCCACGCACGCAAGGTAGCCCGCGCCCTGCATGGCGCCTTCCCTCAAGTTAGTTTCGACTTCACGGCCAAGGTCGAACACCTGCTCAAGCATCGTCGGCTCCTGCCGGAACTGGCAGAGCACGGCGCATCCTTCGTCGTCTCCGCCTTCGAGTCCACCAGCGACCGTGTTCTCTCCCGCTTGCAAAAGGGTCACACCCGCCGGCACATGGAGGAGGCGCTGGCCGCTGTTGACGAAGTCGGCCTCTCCATCCAGCCAACCTGGATGCCATTCACCCCCTGGACCAGCTTGGACGACTACCTCTTCATGCTGAGATGGATCCGGCAGCAGGGCCTGATTCCACATGTGCCCGCAGTCCAGCTTTCGATTCGCATGCTCGTACCCCCAGGGAGCGCCCTGCTCTCCGGCGAAGACGCTGACGAATGGAAGGGAACGCTAGACGCCGCCAACTTCACCTATCGCTGGCAGCACCCCGACCCGCGCATGGACGCACTCCAGCAGCAGGTAGCCCGCATCGCCGAAATGGCGGGCCAGTATGAGACCGAAGGCTCGTCCGGAGCCGGTGGAGGAAACCTGCCGGATCCTGTCGGAGACGCCGCCAGCCCCTTCGCTGTATTCCATCGCATCGAATGTGCCGCCCACAATGCTGCGGATCGCCCGCCCCCCGCTCTGCCGCCTCTCTCCTCCTACATGCCCCGGCCGCCGCGCCTTACCGAACACTGGTTCTGCTGAGCGGAGCCCACTTCCGACCAGTTGGTCGGCTAAACCGAGCGCATGAACGACCGTTCCACAGCTGAGGGCACTCTGTTTACCGATCAGTATCAACTGACGATGGCGCAGTTGTATTTTCGCCTGGGAATGCACGAACGGCAGGCCCAGTTCGACCACTTCTTTCGCAACTACCCGGACTACGGCGAGCACCGTGCCGGCTTCTGTGTCAATGCCGGGCTGGAGTGGCTACTCGACTGGATGGAGGAAGCCCGTTTCCGTAAGCAGGAAACCTCGCTGATGCGGGGAATGACCTCCCGTACTGGACGACCGCTATTTGCCGAGGACTTCCTCTCCTGGCTCGACCAGCACGGTGACTTTGGCGGCATCTCGATCCAGGCGATTCCCGAAGGACGGGTTGTCCACGCGCACGTTCCTCTGACTGTGGTGACAGGCCCTCTCGCCCTTGCCCAGATACTGGAAACGCCCCTGCTGAACATTCTCAACTATCAGACACTCATCGCCACCAAGGCCGCCCGCGTTCGTGAGAGCGCCGGAGACGCGCTGGTGCTCGAGTTCGGAGTGCGCCGCGCCCATGACCGCGGCGGCAACGCAGGCACGCGCGCAGCACTGATCGGCGGCGCCGACTTCACCTCCAACGCCGGCATCTCACACGCGCTTGGCTATCCACCAAAAGGCACACACGCCCATTCACTTGTACAAGCCTTCCTGGCCCAGGGCATGACCGAACTCGACGCGTTTCAGGCCTACGCCGATGTCTATCCCGACGAATGTCTGCTTCTCGTAGATACGATCGATACGCTGGAGTGCGGTGTGCCCAACGCGATTCGCGTTTTCGAAAAGCTGAGGCAGAAAGGGTATGCGCCCGTCGGCGTGCGCCTCGACTCAGGCGACCTCGCTCATCTGAGTACGAGAGTCGCCCAAATGCTGGACAGTGCTGGTTTCCCCAGCGCGTCCATCGTGCTTTCAGATCGACTGGATGAACTGGCAATCCGAAAGATTAAACTGCAAATTGCTCAAGAGGCCGCCCGCAATGGTCTGGACGCCGACAGCATCGTTCGCCGCCTTGTTTATGGCGTAGGGACCCGCCTGATCACTTCCGAAGGGGACAGTTCATTGGGTGGCGTCTACAAACTGGTTGGCCTGAAAGTAAAGGAAGGTT
Organism: Caldilineaceae bacterium SB0675_bin_29; assembly: GCA_009843665.1. Taxonomy (GTDB): domain Bacteria; phylum Chloroflexota; class Anaerolineae; order Caldilineales; family Caldilineaceae; genus Bin5. Next base: position 3,210 of record VYDA01000605.1, read on the forward strand.
GGCAACCGACTACCAAAGTCTCGGAGGAACCTGGAAAGACGGCGATTCCCGGCAACAAGCGAGTTTGGCGCATTGTCGACTCGCGCGGCCTGGCTACCGCCGACCTCTTGACTCTCAACAAGGAGGACCCGGCCAAAGAGTGGCAGAACTGCTACGGCC
>VYDA01000691.1 GCA_009843665.1 Caldilineaceae bacterium SB0675_bin_29
CCCACCACGTGCCTCATCGACCTGGTGTCGACATTGGCGACAGTTCCCTGTTCGACCGGGTTTCGCCAACCCCCGATCCGCTTACCCTACCAAATGACCGGTAGGGGCAGGCCTTGTGCCTGCCCGCCTCGCCCCCATCGGCGCCCCCGCGTACACGCTCAAATGACCGGTAGGGGCAGGCCTTGTGCCTGCCCTCTTGGGCGTTCAACCGATAGATGCACATCCAAAGCCGCCTCCAAACAGCCCGTACCCCTTAGCGGTTTCACCGAAACTGGTAAAATGATTCTGACTTCGGTATACTGCCAAAAACTTGGCTAAAATTCGCGCCTGTCCAGCCCGCCTCTACGCAAAGCGATGAAAGCGCGTTCTCAACACGAAGGCCCATCAAACATGTCCATGATCACCGGTATCGCCGAAATCGTCCTATGGACCCGCGACAAACAGAAAGCGGTCGCCTTCTACAAGGACCTCCTCGGCCTGGAAGTAATCTCCCCGCCCGAACTGCCCAACGTCTTCCTCTAGGCGGGCGAAGGAGCCGCCGGAATCCCCCAGATGATCGTAATCGTACCCATGCCGCCCGAGATCGCCAGCAAGCCCCCCGGCCACCAGCTCCATCACCTGGCATTCGAGCTGCCGGCCGACCGCTTCGACGACCAAGCCCAGGCCCTGCGCGACGCCGGCTACGAGCCCCGCGGCGGCACCCATCCCGTACTCGCCAGCCGCACCATCTACATTGACGACCCCGACGGCAACGAAGTCGAGCTGATCTGCCAGCTCGAGTAGTACGCAATCCCGAAAGGGACTCGACCAAAATGACCACAAGATCACCCTACTCCATGCTTTCCGTCGAGGACGCCCTCGACATAACCCTGGCGCAGGCGCACACACCGGCGCCCGTACACCGCCCGCTCTCAGACGTAAGGGGCGCCATCCTCGCCGCCGACATCGCCGCCCGCGAACCGCTCCCGCCCTTCCCCGCCTCTACGATGGACGGATACGCAGTCATCGCCGCCGACGGTCCCGGCGACTATCCTCAGATCGGAGAGGTTAGCGCCGGCGCACTTGCCGCCTTCACCGTCAAACCCGGTACCGTCGCCTACATTACAACCGGTGCCCCCTTGCCCGATGGGGCCGACGCTGTCGTCATGATCGAAGAGACGGAACGCTTGGATGCCGCCGCAGACACGCCCCGGATTCGCATCAATCAGCAATCGAAAACCGGCGCCAACGTGCGTCAGGTAGGCGTAGACGTTGAGGTAGGCCAGACCGTCCTGGCCGCCGGCGAGCGCCTCGACCCCGCCGAAATCGGCCTGCTCGCCACCGCCGGCATCATCGACGTACCCGTCTTTCCCCGTCCCAAGGTAGCCGTCCTCTCCACCGGCGACGAACTGATCGAGCCCGGAGAATCCCTCGGCCCCGGCCAGATCCGCGACAGCAACCGCGCCATGCTCCTCGCCGCCATCCACGCCGCCGGCGGCGAGCCTGTCGACCTCGGCATCTCAGGCGACACACAGGAAGCCCTCGAGCTCCGCGTCCACCGCGGTCTTACGGAGGCCGATATCCTGCTAACGTCCGGCGGCGTTTCCATGGGTGATCTCGACCTGGTCAAACCGCTCCTCGAACACGCCGGCACCGTCCACTACGGCCGTGTCCGCATGAAGCCCGGCAAACCCGTCACTTTTGCTACAGCTGACGTCGACCAAGGCCGCCGCCTCGTCTTCGGGCTCCCCGGCAATCCCGTCAGCAGCCTCGTTACCTTCTACCTGTTCGTCGTACCCGCCCTGCGCAAAATGGCCGGCTGGCAAGATCCCCACCTTCGCCAGGTCAAGGCCCGCCTCGCACAGCCCCTGCCCCTGGACGCCTACCGGCCCGAATACCACCGCGCCACGCTCACCTGGGACGCAGATCAAGCCTGCTTCACAGCCGCCAGCACCGGCATCCAGGCCAGCAGCCGCCTCCTCAGCATGCGCACTGCCAATGCCCTCCTGGCCCTGCCCCAGAAAGAGGGAACACTACCTGCCGGCGAGCTGGTCGACGCCCTTCTGATCGGGGAACTGTAAAGGACAGTCGCGCACAACAATGTCACAGCTGACCCACCTCGACAAAGACGGCCGCGCTTCCATGGTCGACGTCGGCCACAAGGACACCACAACACGCGAGGCTGTCGCCGAGGGCAGCGTCTACATGGCCCCCGCCACACTCGCCGCCATCCGCGACGGCGCCGTCCCCAAAGGCGACGTACTCTCCTCAGCCCGCATCGCCGGCATCATGGCCGCCAAACGCACGCCCGACCTGATCCCGCTCTGCCACCCCCTGCCGCTGACCAAAATCGCAGTCGATTTCCAAATCGACGAAGAAGAAAGCCGCGTCACCATCACCGCCACCGTGCGCTGCCGCGGCCGAACCGGCGTCGAAATGGAGGCCCTCACCGCCGTCAGCGTCGCCGCCCTCACAATCTATGACATGGCCAAGGCCATCGAAAAAACCATGACAATCGGCAACGTCCAGCTCCTCCACAAAAGTGGCGGCCGTTCCGGCGACTGGCAACGCTCCGGCCTCGCATCGCCCACAGGAGACGCCGCCAAGTGAACGTACGCCTGATCCTCTTCGCCGGCCTGCGCCAGGCCGCCGGCTTCAAGAGTGATACCGTCTCCCTACCCGAATCCTCCACCGTAGGCGACCTCCTCGACCGCCGCGTCCCCAATCTGCGTGACCGCACCTTCTACGTCGCCGTCAACGAGGAGTTCGCCCAACGCGATACCGTCCTCCACGACGGCGACGAAGTCGCCCTCCTGCCCCCGGTGTCCGGCGGCATCCAGCCGTCGTCCCGATAATCTGAGCCAATCCTATGTCCGCCAAACTCTTCGAACTGACCGAACAACCCCTCTCGCAGGACGACATCCTTCGCCGCGTCAGCCGTTTCGACTGCGGCGGCGTCGTCACCTTCGCCGGCACCGTACGCGGCGCCACCGCCACCGGCAACGGCGCCCGCCAGACCGACTTCCTCGTCTACGAAGCCTACGTCCCCATGGCCGAAAAGATGATGGCCCGCATCGGCGCCGAAATCCAGGATCGATGGCCCCTCGTCAAGGGCGTCAGCATCCTCCATCGCATCGGCCGCTGCGAAATCGAAGAGCCCACCGTACTCATCGCCGTCGCCACCCCCCACCGCGACGACGGCTGCTTCGAAGCCTGCCGTTACGCCATCGAGCGCCTCAAAGAGATCGTACCCATCTGGAAACAGGAAAACTGGAGCGACGGCGAAGTCTGGGTCGAAGGCCCCCGCCAGCCCGAACTCGACGTCAGCACCCCAAACCAGCCGCCCACCTAATTCTCGTCGACACCAACAACCCCCCGTAGGGGC
>VYDA01000424.1 GCA_009843665.1 Caldilineaceae bacterium SB0675_bin_29
ACCCAATTCGATTCAACCATCGGCGGTAACTGCTCAGCAAATTACGGGATGTTGTATGAAGAGTAACGGCCGTCGGTCAAGAAGACTTCAGGCAGACTGCAAGCGACCGGTACCTCCTGCATCTAGGCACAACAGTTTACGACATTTGTGTCTTTGAGAGCCTGTTCGAGAATTAAGTGGGCGGTATGCATAAAGTGAACTTAACATAATCCCAGTAAGGGTTCTTCTATCGTCAACATTGTAGCGAGGACTACTGATTCCGGAATTGTCGCGTCAGTCGAGAACCATCTAGGGCCATCGAGTAACAGATCTTCTTTCTGGACTGGCACTATTGTAGAGGCACTAGGAGGAGAAGCGAGAAAGCCAGGAAAATCGATCAAGAGTTTTGCGATGTGATTCGTATATTCATTTTCGTTCTTGTGCTGAGGAGGGCCCAGAAACTGGGTCACAAGCGAAGGTGTTTAACGGAGCAATTCACCAAGCCTGTGGAGGGGCAGAAGATTGTCAAGAAACTGCGGCGACACACGGCGGCCTTCAAGTTCCGGATTGCGCCGGAGGCGCTCAAAGGTAGCAAGAGGGTTAGGTTCCGTTGACATTTTGTGAGGCCTCGCATAGTTCAACAAGAACCGAAGGTCTGCAGTTCGGTTCGGGATGTCCTTCGTGGAACCTCGTTGTAGACACAACCCTTCGATCCGCGAAGGGGCGCGAAGAACGCCTTTCTTTGTTCTAGGGAGGGACACGAAGGGTCCACGAGAGTGGCAAAAACCAGGGCACCTTCAAGGGGTGCCCCTACGGTAGGGTGGGCTGGTTGAAATGTCAACAAGTCCCAGCCAGTCATCGAGTGAACATGACGGTTTGTTCTAACATGAAACGGGCCCGGAAACGGCAACTGCTGGAAGGCGGGCCTAGCGTCTTCGCCAGCAATGGCGAGCGCAAGCAACGGGAGCAGGAGGCGCAAGAAGCAGAACTTTGTGAACAGATCGGGCGGCTCAAGATGAAACTTGAGTGGTTGAAAGAAAGTTGCCCGCTTCGGTAAGTTAGAGATGGCGTATGGTTGATGTAGCACACCCGACTCTGAGTGTACGGCGGCAATGCCAACTGCTGGGGCTCAACCGCTCCTCCATCTACTACCAAGCGGCCCCCGAGTCCGCATTGAACCTGCAACTGATGCGTCTATTCGCAGAGCGGTCGGTCTGCCGACATTGACGAGCAATTTCTGCGCACATCCTTCTATGGCTGGCATAAGATTACCATCTACCTGCGGCGGCTGGGCTAAGCCATCAATGGCAATCGGGTCAGACGGCTGATGCGTCTGATGGGCATTCAAGCTATCTACCCCAGGAGAGGCAGCAGTTCGCCTGGCAAAGGGCACAAACGCTATCCTTACCTTTTGCGTAAACTGACGATTACGCATGTAAACCAAGTCTGGAGTGCAGACATCACCTTGGTGCCGCTCCTGCGTGGCTTCATGTACCTGGTCGCTGTCATCGACTGGCACAGCGGCTATGTGCTCGGTTGGCAGCCTTCCAACATCTTGGACGGCATCTTCTGTCTTGATGCCCTGCGTCAGGGGCTCAGCACGGGTCGGCCCCAGATCTTCAACACCAACCAGAGGGCACAGTTTACGGCCGATGCCTTCACCGCCTGCCTGCTTGCGGCCGACATGCAAGTCAGCATGGATGGTCGCGCCCTCGACAACGTCTTCTGTGAACGCTTATGGCGCAGCGTCAAGTACGAAAACATCTATCTCAACCAGTATGACACAGTCCGTTAGCTGCACGCTGGGCTGACCGCCTATTTCGACTTCTACAGCAATGAGGGACCGCATCAGAGTCTCAAGTATCGAACGCCGGCGGAAAAGCACTTCGTGCTCTGATTACGGCAGATCGCATCCGACTGGATCCACTTTACTTTTCCCGTTTCATGGTCCAAAGATCGGGGCTCACAATACCATAAGCATCAAAGGAGAAAATTATGAAAGCCGCGCTCCGCGGAGTTCGAATTAGCTTGGTTACCGTCACACTTTGCATTTCGTTGGCTTCGGTTGCTCACGCTGAGACTGAGACACCGGAGCCAAAGCCTGCACCTCCTCCGACTACGGCTACGGCTACGGGGACGCAAACGCCAACACAATCCGCTACCGGAACGATGACGCCCACGCCTACGCCGTCGCCTACGTCGACTCCCACGCCTGATAGAATGAGTGGCTTTGTGGAGTATGTGGCTACGTCTGTTCATTCGGAGATGGAATCGCAGGCTAATCGCCTCGGAGGAGGATCCAGCGGAAATGGAGGATGTAAGATAAGATGTTTTAAGCGGTGATTCTTTTCAGTGTGGCATCTAATGGGTTCCTGACCATTTGGAACAGAGAGTTCCAACTTGGCAGGAAGTAAAGACCATGTCAGGCGCTTAGCTTTGGTTAACCCCAATCTTTGGACCACGAAACGGGAAACACAATGTGGATCCAATTGGATGCGTTCTGCCGTAATCAGAGCATGAAGTGCTCTACGGTTGGTGGTAGTTGAGATCTTAGATACGGTCTTTTAACGCACCATCCACCTACCGTCGAGCCAGCGATACCACCTGACGGCCCATGACCTGCCCCTCAAGAACTGGTCCAGGTAGGCTGTCTCAGAAGGGCAAGTTGGGTAGGCGTTGGTGAGTTCCGGCACGCCAGCTTTCGAAGACGGCTGGTTGCATAAGCTGAGCCATGCCAACCGTTGAAGAGGCAGTATTGACGCTGCCAGGCGCTACACTCAGGGAATGGGTTGAGATGCCGGGCTGCAGTGCAGGAAGCCAACAGCGCCTGAGCGCCATATGCGCCAAAGGATCCTCAGGTTGAACGCGGTCGCCAAAAGGATCCACTCGGCTGCTACATTGACGAGGCCGCGCAGCAAGAATCGACGCGCCCCCTGTTGCTCCTTGATGATGCCGAAGACCGGTTCGATCAACTGCTTTCTGCGTTTGGAAACCTCCTGTGCCTGGCGGGTCGACATCTAGGTGCGATGGTGGCGCAACACTGCGTCGTGAGGCCCTACCGTCAGCGCTCGTCCATTCAATAGGTCGTTGGTGCATACCCCGAAGGCCGGACTGGCCCGGCAAGTGGCAGCGGAGGCCCGGTACACGCTCCTCGGTCTCCCGTTGGGACTGCGCATAGTGTCGACGGGAGTCAGCGTCTGACCGTGTGGGCAGAGGTAGCTGTCGTTGCACTGGTCGTAGACAGGGCAATTGCATCTAAATTGGGCTGAGAAATGGGTGTATCCCAAATTATTGTCCGCCAAGTCGAGTTGATTCATTGTTCAGGCTGGATTAAACGCTGGTCAGACGAGTCTCGCAAAAAATCTGGGATGCACCC
>VYDA01000007.1 GCA_009843665.1 Caldilineaceae bacterium SB0675_bin_29
CCCACAAGGGAGGGCCGAATAGGCCCGACCGCCCAGAACTGCAGTAGTCAGTGGTTAGTGGTCAGTGGGCAGAAACGGCGTTTCCTCTCTCTCAGAGTAGATCGTGGAACGGCGATGGTCCATTTGCTGCCAGAGATTTGCGTGGAATCACCCACATTTTTGAATGTACACAAGTAGGGGTTGAGGTTGACTTTGGCACTTCCACTTGATACAATGCAGCCAACTGTCGTTCAATTGGGTTAGCTCAAACGGAGCGGCCGGTGGGGCCGCGGTGGAGAAACAGATGCCGAATATCAGATCAGCCGCCAAGCGGGCGCGCCAGGACTTGCGACGCCGCGACCGCAATAGGGGATATCGCAGTGCCGCGCGAACAGCTGTGAAGAGGGCGCGCGAATCAATTGAGGAATCCGACCCGGAGGCGCCTGAGGCAGTACGCCTGGCTTTCGTAGCTTTGGACAGGGCTGCACAACGGGGCGCTATCCATGCCAACAATGCGGCCCGCCGCAAGAGCAGACTAAAGCGCCAGCAGAAAAAGGCCTTGGCAGAATAAGGGCAGGACAGACTCAGTCAAGGGCTTGTCCCGGATTCAGCCGAACCGGGAAGAGAAGCGCTCTCGACCACATGCCGCCTGTGTTTGCTGCAGGCGGCTTTTTGCATTCCTGATTTCTAATCAGGTTCGGTGCTCTTCCATTCGCCAAGGCGCGCATTGTAGTCGCACTCATCGTGCAGAACACAGTGGGAACAGCGGGGCGTGCGCGCCCTGCACACGGTACGGCCATGGCGAATCAGATTTACATGCAGGCAGAAAAAAGTCTCTTCCGGTAGTAGTCCCTCCCAGACAGCCTTGATTTTTTCTGCCGAGGCGCGGCGGCCGCTCATGCCGAGGCGCTGGGTCACGCGCTGCACATGTGTGTCGACCGGGAAGGCTGCCATGCCGTAGCTGAAGAGAAGGACGATGCTGGCCGTTTTGTGACCTACGCCGGGAAAACGCTGCAAGTAAGTTTGGGCGGCTGCCAAGTCCATGTTGCGCAGGTGATCGAGGCTGTAGCTCCCTTCCTCCCTGAACAGGATCTCCAGCGTTTCGACAATGTGGGGCGCCTTCTGGTTGTACATCCCGGCAACGCGGATGGCGTCTTTGATCTCCTCAAGGGGCGCGGTGCGCACTGCATCCCAGTCGCCAGCGAACCGCTCTTTGAGGGTTTGGAACGCTTTGCCCGAGTTGCGGTCGTTTGTATTGGCGCTGAGGATGGTCTGGATCAGTTGCTCGAAGCCGGAACGGGACGGTTTCCACTGCGGTTCACCGTATTCATCCAGGAGGTCGTGGTAGATCTTGCGGGCCTTGGACGCCAACTGCCGGTTCCCTTCAGCCATTTCTCTTCCCGCTCGTGTTCGGGCCTTAGACGTTCAGCTTTAGGTTGCGATGCGGGGCAGCCGCGCCATCAGCCGACTGGCAACTTCGTAGTTGTTCGTCTTCAGGCGGGCGGCGGCATCCTCCACGGAGATGGTTGCGCCGTGCTGTTCTCCGATCAGGACGACCTCGTCATCACGGGCGACTGAGGTGCCGGTTTCCGTTAGTTCGGTTACGTCCACGAAGGCATGGTCCATACAGATGCGGCCTACGACTGGCAGTTCGCGACCGCCGATGAGGACGGTTTTCCAGGTGCGGGGACTACGGGGAAAGCCGTCGGCGTAACCCACCGGAATCACTGCGACCGTGCGGGGGCCGTGCGCCCGCCATGTGTTGCCGTAGGAAACCGGTTCGCCTGTGTTCAGGCTGCGCACCTGGGCGACGCGTGCCCTCCAACTGAGAACAGGGCGCATTTGCGGCGGCGCGGGCACTTCGTCGCTGGGTGACAGACCATATAGGAGGATGCCGCAGCGCACGGCATCCAGATGCGCCTCCGGAAGGTCGATGGTTGCGGCTGAGTTGGCGGCGTGGGCAATGGGGGGGCGGCAGCCGGCGCGGGTAAGCCGCTGTAGCAGTGTAGTAAAGCGTCTGAGCTGAATGCGGTTGTATTCTTTGTCAGTTTCATCAGCGGTGCTGAAGTGGGTGTAGATTCCCTCAAGATGTAAGTCAGGATTCTCCGAGAGCATCGCGCAAAGCTCGGGAGCATCTGCGGGGGCGATGCCCAGGCGGTGCATCCCCGTGTCCACCTTGAGATGCACCGTCAAGGGTTGGCCGACGCGAGCAGCAGTTTCGGCGAAGGCGAGGGCGGCGCGGGCCTCGTACACGGACACGGCGAGGTCGTATTGCAAAATAGTTTCTGCCAGTTCCGGCGGTGTGTATCCGAGCAGGAGTACAGGGGCGCGCACACCGGCTTCGCGCAGGGAGATGGCCTCGTTTACTGCGGCGACGGCGAGGCGGTCGACACCAGCCTCCAAAGCGGTTGGCGCGATCAGTTCGGCGCCGTGGCCGTAGGCATTTGCTTTGACTACCGCATAGAGTAGACGCCGGGGCCCGATGCGGCGCCGAAGTTCGCGTATGTTGCCCGACAGAGCAGGAAGGTTGATCTCCAGCCAGGTTGGCCGGGAAATTTGCAGAAGTTGCCGCCGATCAATCGGAGAGATGGAGGCTACCATCCGTTTAGTTCCTGCAGACTTCGCCACTGTTCCCATTCGAGACCGGCTTCGCCGAGACGATTTGGCTTGCGTTCGCCGTGGTAGTCGCTGCCACCGGTCTCGAACAGGCCGAACCTGGCAGCCAGCTCGGCAAAGCAGGAGATGGGCCTGTCGGTTGAGTCGCGCCCTTCGGGGGCATAGGGATACTGGATTTCCAGGCCGTCGAGGCCGACATCAACCAGACGGGCCACGGACTCTTCGAGGCTGCGAATGCGCCGGTAGATGCCCGGATGGGCAAGAACGGCTTTGCCGCCAGCAACGTGTGTCAATTCGATGGCCTCAATGACGCCCAGGATGAAAGATCGGGGTACGTGAGTGGGGTTTTGGGCGTCTGAGGCGAGGTACTGTTGGAAAACGTCGCTCAGGGAAGTGAATTTGTGCGGGTTGTATTTGAGTGCGATCTGGGCGATGTGGGGGCGGCCTGGCACGCCACCAGCCAGCGCCAATACTTCATCCACAGGCACATGCAGGCCATAGCTCTGCAGCCGCTCGACCTGCCGCGACTTCTGATCTATGCGGCTCTCCTTCAGCCGGTTCATTGTATCGAGGAGGGTAGAATTGGTCGGGTCAATGCCATAGCCCAAGATGTCGAAATCCCGAAAATCGTTCTCGCGGTCGCGAGCGGTACTGAATTCGATTGCGGGAAGAACATGCACGCCAGCTTTTGCCCCGCAGGCCTGGGCGTCGGCCACGCCGAGGACGCTGTCGTGGTCGGTCACCGCGAGTACACC
>VYDA01000200.1 GCA_009843665.1 Caldilineaceae bacterium SB0675_bin_29
TAGTAAATGCGTCAACTTTTTTCTAGCGAAGCCATTTCACAACGGCCTCGGAGACGTGTTGACCGGTACAGAATTCAGTCTTCTCCGTTCTGCGCCCGGAGTTGAAGTTTTTCCAACAGCTTCGAAGGGGTTCGCCGGCGAAGTTCTTCGACGAATGCCTCGCTTTCCTCCATCGACTGGTCGATCTCAGCTCGATGATCGAAATAATATGCCAGTGCCGCGTACACGTCAGACAGCGACAGTTCGTATTCGGCAGCAATCTCGTCGGCGCACTTGCCCATGCGTTCGTGCCAGATAACGATGTTTTCCACTGTTAACCGGTGTCCGGCGATACGGGGTTTGCCACCTACTATTCCAGGGGTAATTTCGATATGTTGGTCCAGAGATTTAATTGCCGTAGGTGTTCCCGACAACGTCTCCTTAGCTGGTTTGGCTGTCGTGAATTACGTTCATGCTTGAAGCGCTACAGGTATGGTGAATCAACGCCAATGCACTGCGCGCTGGATTTAAAGTTCAAGTCTATGGATCCGCACCCGTACGGTTCGCCTGCACGCGCGGGGTGAGGTCGAACTGGGTCTCGTGTCCATGGAAGAAGCGATTCAGTTCATCCACCATCAATGAAAAGAAGCCTAGCGACCCTGTTGATCCGCCGAAGGCGCCGATGTGGGGGCTGAGGAAGACGTTGGGCAGCTGCAGGATCTCGCTGTCGGGCGGCACCGGTTCGGGGTTGAAGACGTCGAGGCCGGCGACGATATCGCCCTGTTTGAGCCTTTCGATGAGTGCGTCCGGGTCGGTCACTTTGCCGCGGGAGACGCTGACGAAGACGGTGCCTGGGCGCAGGCGGGCCAACTCTGCTTCGCCTAGCATCCCTTCGGTGGCGGGCGTGTGGGGTACCAGGCAAACGACGACATCGCAGGAGAGGACGTGTTCCAGACTCGTCTGCAGAAAGCCCAGTGCTTCGGGCAGCTCCCGCGGCAGGTAGGGATCGTGGACCCAGATTTCGGTCTCGAAGGCGCGCAGGAATTTCATGAGGCGCCGGCCCATGTGTCCGCAGCCGATCAGGCCGACCCTCCGGCCCCACAGGAGACCCTGCATTCCATCCATGAGAGTACGGTCGAACCTGGTCTGGCCGGCGATCATGCGGCGAAAATGTGCGGCGCCGTTTTTGAGGCTGACGAGAATCAGGGCCAGCGCCCATTCGGAGACCGGGTAGGAGGAGTGGTTGGTGGTGTCGACGGTGCGGATGCCGCGGGCCCAGGCTGCGTCGAGGTCGATGCGGCTGGCGAAACGATCACCTTCCATTTCGCCGATTATTTTGAGGGTTGGAGCGGCGTCCAGCATGTCGGCCGTCACCGTGGGCGCTCCGAGGCAGACTATCAGGGCGTCGTGGCCCGGCAACGTTTTCGAGAAATCGAGTGCGGCTTGGGGGTCGGTGTTCGTGTCGTAGATGCCGCCGCCTTCGCAGGTGAACCAGTCCCAGTCGGCAAACGCTTCCAGCCGGGTCAGGTCCTGCGGATCGACATGGTTGTAACGAATGTCTTCGTTGAAGGCCAACAGCACTCTGGGTCGTTTTTGGGACATAGGCGTTATTTCAGACTATAGGCTTCAGTTCAGCCAAAGTTCTCTGACTGTTGGGATTGCCCGGCGGAAACCTTCTTCGCCGGTCTTGCTGGCCTCTTCGACAGAGATCCAGCCGTCGAAACCTGCTTTGCGAAAGCGTTCGAAGATGGCGTTCAGGGGCGTAACGCCGGTGCCAATGAGAACCGGCTCGAACGAACCGGTCTCCTTGATGTCGCTGACGTGGATTGCGGCCACGCGCGGCAGTACGGCATCCAGCACTGTCAGCGGGTCGTCGTTGACAGCCAGCAGATTGGCGGTGTCAAAAAGGAGCTGCAACCCGCTGCCGGCGGTCCTGTCGCAGATTTCGAGAAAGACAGAGGCTGTCTGGGAGAAATCGAAATATGTCCAGACATAGCCGATGGCATGGTTCTCATAGACGAGCGTTACGCCGGCGGCCTTGGCTTCGTCGACCCATTCCGACAGGCCTTCTGCTGCCCAGGAAACGCCGTCCTGTCGTTTGACGCCCGGGTGGTTCTGTCCGGCGGTGACGCGCAGAAAGTTTACGCCCAACTGTGCTGCGGCGTCGATGTAACTGCGGAGCTCCTGGCGGTGCTGCAACCTCACGGCCGGATCCGGGTGGGTAAAGTCGGTATAGGTCACCATGCCTGCAATGACTACGCCAGCGTCCTGCGCCTGCCTGCGCAGTCCGTTCAGATAGGGGCTTTGCAGAGAGTCCAGATGGGCCACACTGATGTCGGCCCCGTCCAAACCGATGTCGGCGGCCAGGCGGAACCAGCCGGCCAGCGTGAGCTCGCCACTGCTGATCTCGGGGTAGAGGGAGGCAGGAAGGCAGGAAAACTGCATTGCGCTATGACTCCGAGATAGCGACGACCGATCCTGACGAAGCGTCGCAGTAGATGAAGCGGCTGTCGGGATCGGCGCTGAGGCCGTGCGGCTCAGGTTCAGAGTCGGGCACGGTGATGCGGTCCAGTTCGGAGCCGTCGGTCAGGCTGAGTTTGACGATGACTCGGTGGCCGGTATGGACCACCCAGACGCCGTCCTCCTCGCGCACTACGCCGTGGGCGCGCGTGTATGGCAGAGGGATAATGTGTTGGACGGACCAGTCGCTGATTCGCATCTTGGTAAGGGTCTGGTCTTTCAGCGTCGTGAGCCAGAGGTGGCCAGGTTCGTGGCTGTCGTATTCGATGCCGTGGGTTCCGCCGCCGTTGGGCAGAGGGTGACGCGAAATCGTGTTGCCGGTCTCAGGGTCGACGCGCAGCACCTCGCCGGCCGACTTGCCAGCGTCATGCGCCCTCTTTGGCCGCCATTTGTCGGCGGAGCCGTTGGCGGCCAGCCAGAGGCTGTCTTCGCCCCAGGCCATGCCGCTGGTGTTGGAGGAGTCGCTGGGGATTTCGTGAATCATCATGGGCACGCCGTAGTAGTCCAGTTCGCCGTTGCGCTCGACCAGCATGACCCGGTCGGTGATCTGATCGACGATCCAGAGACCGTCCTGTGTCATTTGAAGGCCATTGGGGACTGAGTAGGGAGATCGGAACAGTTTCTTGTAATTCTGCATGGTTCACCCTTCCGGAATGTGTGAAGAAGCGGCCGCGCGGGGGCGGGCGGTGATCGGTTACTGTAGTCCTGCCGGAGGGGAGATGCCGACTGCGTTTCCGCTTTCGACAATGCGCTCCCAGGTGCTCTCCTCGATTGGAATTCCATTTTCAAGGCGGTGTTGGCGTCGTTCCTCTTCAATTTCACAGGTATAGTATATCCTCTTCAGGCCTGG
>VYDA01000256.1 GCA_009843665.1 Caldilineaceae bacterium SB0675_bin_29
GCCACTCGACAGGCAGGCAGGCCTTACACTCGTGGAATCCTTGCTAACACAGGTTCAGCTGCAGTTTGGACGTGAGGAAGGGGCGTGACGAAACAATAACTCACGCCACCATTGCGTTGTAGAGGCGCTCGATGTTTTGGCGGTGGGTGGTCAGGGCGGCGGGGGTGCGGCGGTTTTGGGGCAGGAGCAGCTCCTCTATCTGTTCTGACTGGCTCCAGAATTTGTTTTCGGCAACTGCTTGTGAGACGGTGCGGCGCAGGCCGTGGATGTAGCTGACGTCGGCAGCCAGGCGGCCCATGACTTCTACTTTGTCGGACGAGACGGACCCGGTGCGGGGAATGTAAAGCTGGAGTCGGCGTCCTTTAACCAGACGGGCCAGAAGGCGCAGACTCTCGATTTCATCCTCGCCGTCAGAGCCCTCCCCTAGATCCGGCAGGGCCAGATCGCTGCCGAAGGATCCCCCACAGAGAATCCCCATAGCCGGAAAACAGACCAGGTTGGCGTGCTGCTGTGAGTAGATGTCGAGCAGGTGCTGGCCGACGTTGATGTGGGCGACGCCGCCGGGCTGGGTCTGGACGAGCGGCAGGCCGACGTCGCGTGCGACGGAGGTAAAGAGTGCAGCGGTTTCTTCGGCGACGTCGAAGCGGGTTGCAACGTCATGCGGCGGGTCGATGATCAGCAGTCTGTCGGGGGTGCCGAGAAGGCGGGCGAGGACGAAGAGCGAGTGGGATGGGGGATCGCCTTCGCTATACAGTTCCAATTGTTCATAGAGCTGGGAGATCTTCATTTGCAAGGGCGTTGAGTGGATTGTTCTGCAGCGGCGCCAGGCCCAGCAGGCTGGCGGTGGTCGAAGCGGCCGCCGCAGTCGCAGGCGGTGTTGGGGTCGATCATTTGCGTGAGCGCGGAGAGCGCGATGACTACGGCTTCCAGGCCCCGGGAGTCGTCCTCGGGGGCCGGCGGGATTGGGCGTTCGGCGCTGATTTCCTCAACTATGCCAAGGCCGGCGAAGCAGAGGCCCAACTCGCGGGCGAGGGCAATCTCCGGGACAAGATTCTGGCCGAGGACGTCGGCGCCCCAGCTGCGAAACATGCGGGCTTCGGCTGCGGTTTCGCGCCTGGGGCCGTCGACGCCCAGGTAGACGGCGCCGGGCGCCATGGGCAGTATGTGGGACAGCGCCTCGGTTAGGCGGGGGCAGACGGCCGGGGTCTGACTGAGGCCGGCTGTGCCTTCGTTCTCATAAAATGTCTGCGGTTGATGGCGGGTGAAGTCGATGTAGTCGGCGATCAGGACCGGGTGGCCCGGGCCGAGCACGGGATTGACGGCGACGACGGTGTCGCAGGCGACTATCCGGCTGACGTGCAGTGACTGTGCGGCCAGGAGCGTGGCGCGGGGATCGGTGCGTGAGGGCAGGCCGTAGTAGGGCTGAATCCAGACTGATTGCGTGTCCGGGCCGCCGCGGCGGGCGAGGGGACCTACGGGTCCGTAGCGGGTATCGACGCGGCGTTCTTCGATGAGGGGACCGAGGGCCTCCAGCGACTGCGGTGGAAGCGGAACGGCCAGCAGAAGCAGCAGTGAATTCAACTGTCTCCCCGGACGCAGTTTGATATAATGTGGAAAGTTGATCCTCATCCTGCGGTAGGCTCTATCTGCGTCCACGATAGCACCAGTCGCCAGCGATAGCAAAACGGGTGGAGATATCGGAATCGCGAAGGTGAGCGGAGAGAGTCGATGGGCAGACCGGTTCGAATTGCTCTGATCGGAGCCGGCGCGTTTGTGCGCAAAGCGCATGCGCCGTCTTTGCTGGAGCTGGGCGACGCGGTGCAGATTGCCGCCGTATACAGCCGGACGCGGCGTTCTGCCGAGGCGGTGGCGGAGACCATTCCTTACGACGTCGACATATACACGGATATCGGCTCGCTGCTGGCGGACGGGCGTATCGAGGCGGTCGATATTGTTTTGCCGATTCCGATGCTGCCGGAGTTCGTTTTGCAGGCGCTGGCGGCGGGAAAGCATGTTTTCAGCGAAAAGCCGATCGCGCAGACTGTTGGCGAGGCGCAGACCTTGATCGCGGCCAGCCGGTCTTACGGAGACCGGGTGTGGATGGTGGGTGAAAACTGGCGCTACGAGGAGGCCTTTCAGGCGGCGGCGCGGGCGGTGCAGGCCGGGCGGATCGGGCAGCCACTTTTCTGCGATCTGTCGCTGCAGCTGCCGATCAAGGCCGACTACCAGGGGTCGACCTGGCGGAATTCGGGCGAGGTGCTGGGAGGCTATCTACTGGATGGCGGCGTGCATCATGTGGCCGGTCTGCGCGTGCTGCTGGGGGAGATAGAGAGTGTGTGCGCGCTGACGACGGCGCACCGGGAGGACCTGCCACCGGCGGACACGATGAGCGCGGCGCTACGCTTCGGCAACGGGGTGGTCGGCACCTATTTGATCACGTACGCGGTGGGCAGCAGTCTGGGAACCGAAGCGGTCCACATTGGCGGGAGTGAAGGCAGCCTGCGCGTTTCGCGCGGAGAGCTTGTGTTGGAGCGGGACGGGGCGTGCGAGCGCCAGGAGTACAATGTTCTGATCAGTGTGCGGGAGGAGCTGGCAGCGTTCGTAGCCGCGGTACGGGATGGCTCCCCGCACCGTAATTCGCCCCAGGAGGCATTGCAGGACCTGGCCGTCGTGGAGGCGATGTTGGAGTCGGCGCAGACGGGGACTTTGCAGCGGGTTGCGCGGCACGTGTGACGCGGCGGAACGGCTGCGGTGAAGTGCAGACGTACGGCCAGTTCAGGCCGGCCTTAATCTTAAGGACCCGGACCTGTCAATACCCCCGCCCAAGGAGGACCAGATGGACATCTTAGGGATCGATATCGGCGGCAGCGGTATCAAGGGCGCGGTGGTTGACGCGGAGACGGGAGAGCTGCTTACCAAGCGCCGGCGCATTGCGACGCCGGAGCCATCAACGCCGGAGGCGGTTGCCGAGGTTGTATTGGAGATTGTCCGTCACTTCGGATGGGTGGGCCCGATGGGTTGCACGTTTCCGGCGGTGATTCGCAATGGAATTGTGTGCACGGCCGCTAATGTGGACGACTCGTGGATCGGGACCGATGCGCCGGAGCTGTTTGAGCGGGTGACGGGTTGCCCGGCCTCGATCGTCAACGATGCCGATGCGGCAGGGATCGCGGAGATGGTCTTTGGCGCGGGCAGGGACCAGCCCGGTGTGGTCGTGCTGCTCACTTTGGGCACAGGTATCGGCTCGGCGTTGTTTGTTGACGGACACCTGGCGCCGAATACGGAGTTCGGTCACCTGGAGATTGACGGGTTCAACGCGGAAAGCCGGGCGGCGAACGGCG
>VYDA01000716.1 GCA_009843665.1 Caldilineaceae bacterium SB0675_bin_29
CCCCACCCCACCCCGCGTCTTGGCAGATTCCAAGTATGTGCCAGCGCAGACAAGACAGGCGAGGCAACTCCCATATATGCCCAACGTTCACCGCCATGACCATCGCGAGCCCGCTACAGAAATATTGACGGTACTTTCCGCCCAGGCAGACCGCACACAGTACACACACAGAACATGGCTTAGTAGTTGCCTGAAAGCTAAGAACTGAATACTAAGAACTGCTGTAAAGGCTCCCGTCCACCACCGGTCTCGCCGCCAGCGTTACCCGCGCCGGGAAACTGACCGTGACCGGACCCAGCAGCCCTGAAACCGTCTGCCCCGGGAAGACATACTCGGATTCGTAAGGTCCTGTGCTGAAATAGTTGGCCAGTGTATTGTAGACGGTCACTTCCAACTCGTTTTCCCCCTCGCGCACCTGGCTCGTGATATCGAAGCGGTAGGGGCGCGCCAGTCGCACGCCCACAACCTGCCCGTTGACGGCCACCTCCGCCGTCGTGTTGAGCGCGCCCAGGTCGAGTACGACTTCACCCTGCAACTGCTCATGCGTGAGGGAGAACCTCTTCTTGTATACTGCCCCGCCGGAGTAGTTCTCTAACGCGTACTGGCTCCAATCGCCCAAAGGCAGTACGGTGTCAGCGCACTCGAAGCGAACCGGCTGCCGGATGGCCGCGCCGGCGTAGACGCCAGGCTTCTGTTCGACACGCAGCGCCACCTGGGAGACTTCTGCCAGCGACGCATTCAGCCTGACCTGCCCGTCCCTGATCGTCGCTTCGGCGCCGTTAACCCACACCTGAAGGCTCTCGGCATCCACGTCCAGATGGAGCGTATGCGTCCCCGCCGGCGCCTCGCACCTGTACCATCCGGCGCGTTTCTCTCTGTGCGGCGCGATATCATATCCCAGCTTGGAAGGCTCGGTGAACCAAATCAGCCGCGCCGCCGGACGGTCTCGCACCGGGGTCGTCGACGGCTCCAGCAGGGCAGCATACGCCCGCAAAGGCTGGCCCGGCGGCTGGACGCAAGCGAGCAGAAGCAGGTTCAGCCCCTCCCGCAGCACGACCTCTGTCGCCGCCGGAACCGACTCACCTGAACTGTCCGGCAGCAGAGCCTCCCCGTTCAGCCACGCCTGCTCCACCTGTCCGCTGTCGGCACCCAGATGCAGGGTCCAGCGCCCAGCCCGCGGCGCACGCACATGGGTGTAGAGGTAGCGCACTCTCTCCTCGTGCTCGTCGGCAACGTCGAAACAGAGAAACGAGTCCGGAACACCGTGGCTCCCGCCAAATACGTCGGTGCCCGGCTGCCCGAATTCCTGCGAAAAACAGACCGCCTCCCAATTCATCCCTCCGGCATCCAGCGTATCTGTGTCCCCAGCGATTAGAGCCGCCAGCTCCGGTGGCGCCTGCCCTCGTGGGAAAGGACCGCTGGCCCGCAAGTAGGGGCCGAATGTATAGGTGAAAACCGGCCAGGCGCCGTCGTCGTAGTCGCGGCTGTGCCAGCCCAGGGCAACGCCCGCCCTCTCGTCCTCCTCCCGGTAGCGGAACTGCCGCGCCTCCGCGCCGATAAGTTCATCGCCTGCCGGATCGCGGAAATCGCCCCAGCGGTTGTCCATCGTCGGCGTCAACCGGAACGACCAGTCGCCCGTCAGGTGCAGCGGGGCCGGCGCCGGGCCGAAGCGGGCCTGCGCGCCGTATTCTCGTCCTCCATGCCGCACGCGCACCGATTTGCCGCCCCCGTCTTCGACTATGCCCCGGACCTCCACGGTATCGCCGGTCGCCTCCACATGCGTGATCGCCCCCAGATTGTCCGCGGTCACAGCCGGTCTTCCCCCGGGCGGGCGCAGCACCAGCACGATGCCTTGGTTGGCCTCCATCGACAGCCGCACTGTCGTCCTGTCATCCGTGCAGGCGAAGCGGTGCCAGGGCGTCACCTCGCCGCTCCAGCAGTTCCAGATCTCCGGTTCGCCGCGCACGCGCAGGGTGATGGTAAGCTCTCTCCGCACCGGCTCGACATTGTAGAGGAAGTAGACGTCCAGCTCCCCGACCCTCTGATGCGTGTGGAAGACGTTTCCCTCTGAAGCGACCACATCCCGCTCAATCGCGTCCGTGATCACCGCCGCGATATCGACCCCCCGCTGCGCCGCATGGGGTGTGCGTGCCGTCTCCTGGCTGGGCAGAAAGATGCCCTGCCCGCCGTGTTCGTTGCCCTGCCGGTAGATGCTGCCCAGCGCCTGGCTATGCGCCTCTGTCCGGTGGGCGGCCACTTCGCTGGAAGCAATGCCGAAAATATGCTGCAACAGCGCGCGGACTTCGGCATCATCGCGGCCGTGCTCCTGCGATGCGCCCGGCAGCCGGCGGAAGGCCACCACCGTGCCGCCCCCGTCATAGAACTCACGCAGCTTCGCCAGCGTCTGACGGCGGACCGTCGTCATCGGCGGCAGCAGCACGGCCCGGAACGGGATGCCGGCGATCTCCAACGTCCCGTCGCGCACAACAGCCTGGCTCAGCAGGTTGTCGTCGACGAAATCGAAGTCGATTCCCGCCTCGTAGATCTGGCGGGCGAGTGCAAAGGTGGTCATCGCGCACTCGTCGGCCGCGCTCGTGAACGCATCTCCCCGCAGCCAGTTGGCGTGGACCGTCGTCAGCGGGTAGAGCAGCGCCACGTCGGCCACATGCGTCCCCTGGCTCATCACCGCGCTCAGGCGCGACACATAGTCCACGAAGGTCTGCCAGTGCGCCCAGTAGGGCTGGCGCCAGTGAATCGACGGCGGCACCCACTCGTACCAGCCGCCCAACGTGTTGTACAGCCCGCCGTGCTGGTTGTACAGATTCAGCCCGTAGGCATAGTTCTCATTCGTCCAGGCAACGTTCTCCTCCTGCGTCATGCCCCAGCCCGACCCCCAGTAGACGCACATCGCCGCCCGTTCCCGCTCGTAAATGTGCAGGACCGAGCTGGACAGCTTGGCGTCGATGTAACAGCGCTCGCCGGGCAGACTGGCGCCGGGGTCCTCGTTGCCTGTGACGTGGAACCAGCGCATCAGGCGGAAGAAGTCGCCGTAATGCCACGTCTGCCCCAGCATATCCTGCCGCCCCCAGGTGGCGACCGTGCCGTAGCGCATTCCCCGCTCTTCGTGCCAGTCGCACAGCGGCCTGTATAGGTTCTCCTCCAGCAGGGTAGACATCACCTCGTAGTAGTCGCAGCGGATCCTGTCGGTGAAGGCGCCGATGTCGTGGAAAAGGCCGACCAGCCACGGCGCGGGGTCGTAGCCCTTGTCCGCCTTGAACCGCTCCACCAGTTCCGGCGCGTAGAGGATGTTGCCATTGAGCACATAGAGCTCATCCTG
>VYDA01000616.1 GCA_009843665.1 Caldilineaceae bacterium SB0675_bin_29
ACGTCATCGAACCGCACGAGTCCCGGCCCCGCCTGATCAACGCTCTCGAAATGCTGCAGAACAAGCGCGATCGGCTCCCCCCGAAAAAACACGGGAATATCCCACTGTGACTCGGACGCCGCTGGGAACGAATGGAGAAACAGGAACCGATCGCATGACCGGCCACAACGGTATGCAGGAAGAGGTACAGATTGGCCCTCGCCCGCTCACGGGCAGGATGCAGCGTCTGCCCCAGATTGAGTTTGAGCTCTCCGCCGAACAGTTCGCGCTCATGGGCTACCCTCGACTGCAACAGGGCCTCCCCCTCACAGCCGTGCTCGACGGCGGCGTCCTCCTGCCCGAACCCGGCCCCGATCCCTGGTACGCCGTGCAGAAGGAACCGTTGACGTCCCGCTTCACCCAGATCGGGCCCGCCCTCTACGCCTTTGCCGGTCAGATTATCGAGGCCGACATCCAGTACGGCAGCGCCCAAATGGCCGTGGT
Source organism: Caldilineaceae bacterium SB0675_bin_29 (assembly GCA_009843665.1). Classification (GTDB taxonomy): domain Bacteria; phylum Chloroflexota; class Anaerolineae; order Caldilineales; family Caldilineaceae; genus Bin5. Next base: position 484 of record VYDA01000616.1, read on the forward strand.
CGTGGTTGATTGCGGCTTCGTTACCCTGCGCGTGGCCTGCGCACCCAACGACGACGGCGTCCTCCCCGAAGGCACATGGGAAACACGCTACGCCGCTGGCTTTGCGCCCGTACAGGCAATTGTTGAAGAGAGCTTCACTTCACCCGTAGGACGCACCGTCGATCTCTCCATGTGGGGCTTTCGTCGTCTGCTCCTCTCGCCCAACGACAGCGCCTTCGGCACCTGGCACCAGAGCAGCGAAATTCCGCCGGCGCCCTTCACCAGCGACCGGCTCCTGATTCAGGCTCGAGTCCATCGCCAGGGGATCTGATGCACGTTTACATCAAAGACACACCCCTGCTGCACCACCGTAGGACCGGCCCATACCATGCCCCGGGTGCAAACGCTGCCTTCAAACAGGACAAGCTTCTGCCCCAAAAGCCAATCGAGCACAGAGACGAGACCCAAGACAACTCTCCTCATCACGAGAGCTCGCTCTTCTGGGAATAGATCTTATAAAGTAAGGATCGGCTCATGTTCAAAAAAGTTCTGGTTGCGAATCGAGGCGAAATCGCCGTACGCGTCTTGCGGGCCTGTGAAGAGCGAGGCATCGCCACCGCCACCGTCTTCTCCGATGTAGACCGGACTGCCCTCCACGTGCGTTACGCCGATGAGGCCTATCACATCGGCCCCGCCCCCAGCCGCGACAGCTACCTCCGCATCGATAAGATTATCGACGTAGCGCGCAAGGCCGGCGTAGATGCCGTCCATCCTGGTTACGGCTTTCTGGCCGAAAACGCCGAATTTGCCGCCGCCTGCGCCGACGCCGGCATCACCTTCATCGGCCCGTCACCCGATGCCATCGCCAAGATGGGGGACAAACAGACTGCACGCGAAACCGTCGCCAAAAACAACGTCCCGCTTGTCCCGGGGTCGCGCAAGGGCCTGCGAGATGACGAGCTTAAGGCAACCGCCGTACAGATCGGGTTCCCCTTGATGATTAAGGCGACCGCAGGCGGCGGCGGCAAAGGTATGCGCGTCGTACACGATCCCAACCAGTTCACCAGCGCGCTCCAGGCCGCGCGCCGCGAGGCAGTTGGTGCCTTCGGCAATGGCGAGGTCTACCTCGAAAAGTTCATCTCCAGCGCCCGCCATATCGAAGTGCAGATCCTCGCCGATAGTTACGGGCACACCATCCACCTCGGCGAACGCGAATGCTCCATCCAGCGCCGCCACCAGAAGCTGATCGAAGAGGCGCCCAGCGTCGCCGTCGACGAAAACATGCGCCAGGATCTCGGACGCATCGCTGTGGCCGCCGCCGAGTCAGTGGACTATGTCAACGCCGGCACGATTGAGTTCCTGTTCGACCCCGATGAGGAGAAATTCTACTTCCTCGAGATGAACACACGTCTCCAGGTGGAGCATCCCGTCACCGAATTCGTTACCGGTGTCGATATCGTCAAAGAGCAGCTGACCATTGCCTCCGGCCGCCGCATGCGCTACCGGCCCGAAGATATCCGACCCAAGGGCTGGTCGATCGAGTGCCGCCTCACCGCCGAGGATCCCTTCAACAACTTCATGCCCAATAGCGGCGTCGTCACCTACCTCAAGGAGCCGACCGGGCCTGGCGTGCGCGTCGAAAGCTCACTCTACCGCGGCTACGAAGTGAGTCTCTTCTACGATCCGATGGTCGCCAAACTGATCGTCTGGGGCGAAAACAGGGCCGAAGCCATCCTGCGTATGCGCCGCGCCCTCAACGAATATCGCATCAGTGGAATCAAAACGTCGATCCCGTTCCACCAGGAGATTATGGACAGCACCGAGTTCATCTGGGGCACCTTCGACACCGGATTCCTCGACCGCCGCCGCCTGGTGGCCAAAAGCGAACCCGACCCCGAGCAGGCGCGTATCGCAGCCGTGGCCGCCGCGCTCGTAGCCCACGATGCCGGCCGCCGCGCCGTTAACATCGGCGGCGGCGAGAGCGACGCCGCCAGCGCTTGGAAGCAGGCCGGCCGCATGAGCACGATGGGAGGCCGGTGGTGAAATACTTTGCCAGTGTCGGCGGCTATACCTTTGAAATCGAAATAAACGAGGACGAGGTCCTGGTCGACGGCGAGCCAATCTCCGTTGACCTCCGCCAGAGCGGGGTCACCCAGCTCTACAGCCTGCTGCTGGACGACGCCAGCTTCGAGATGTTTGTCGAAGAAACACCGCACAGCCACGACGTCACCCTCCGCGGCGAACAGTTCCGTGTCCACATCGAGGACGAACGCACCCGCCGCCTCAACGCAGCCCGCCAGGGGCCCGCGCTGCCCCAGGGCGACCTCTCCGTCCGAGCCCCTATCCCGGGCATGATTGTAAAGGTACTGGTACAGGACGGCGATGAGATAATCGAAGATCAGCCGCTCATGATCCTCGAAGCCATGAAGATGGAAAACGAAATCCGCGCCGTTCGCTCGGGCGTAGTGCGCAAAGTGGAAGTCACCGCCGGCGAGAGCGTCGAGCAGGACGCCGTACTCATCGTAATCGGATAGTCCCCAACCCATATCCAGGCGTCCTCTTCTAGGCCATTCCATACAGATAGATTTCACCCCTCGGGCAACTGCATCGAACCGGAACAGGACCCCCGTGAGGCTTCCCGTAGGGGCACCCGTTGTGGGTGCCCTCTGCGGCTGCCCTTCGTTGGCTACTATGGCGGCCAAATCTTGACACGTTTGCTTTGATTTCAACCCGAATCCTATTTGACAGGCCAATTGCACTGTGATACATTAAGGAAACCTGCATCGAATCGAAAACGATTTGTCAGGTTAATCTACATGTAGTAGAGTAACGAAGTTGTGGCACATTAACAGCTGAAGAGTGGCAAGATAAG
>VYDA01000600.1 GCA_009843665.1 Caldilineaceae bacterium SB0675_bin_29
CGATGGCATGAAATCCCTATCTGACCAGCTTCGCCCCAATATTGGGATGCACCCTTGAAAAATGGGTACTGAGCACTGGTACAGGCCGTTCGGGGAGAGCGGAGAACAGATTACGGGCCAATCCGGGGGCGGTAGTCCTTCCTTTGCGGCGACGGTGTACGGCCCGAACCGGCGATTTGTGCAGAGGGTGAGCGTACTGGCGTGGACGGTGGCGGCCACGGTCGCGATCAGCCTGTTCTTGCGACTGCCTACGGTCGTGTTTACGCTGAACGCGCTGGGTTCGCCGATGTCGATCCGGATCAGCGAGACGACGGTCATCGCGGTCTTCATCGCGCTGCTGACGGCCAGCGGTACGGAACGGGCGATTCGCACCCATCCACTCTACTCCGGGGACGCAATGGGCGGCGAGCCTGAAAGCAAGGGGCACACCTGGCTTTTTTGGGGGCTGCCTGCGGCAGTATCCATTTTGGCGGTACTGCTGGCGCCGGAGGCCAGGACACCGCTCTTCCAGGCCGGTGCGGCGCTGCTCAGCGGCGGGTTGATCGCCATCATACTGTTCAACCTTTACGCCAGCGCAGATCAGGAATCGGCAGGCTACAGGCAGGCCCGCATTCTGCTCAACGTACTGTCCTATACGGCGGCGCTGGCCCTTTTCCTGCTGGTATATCAGACAAGAACGCGCAGCCTGCTCTCCGGGACGCTGATCGCGGCGACATCGGCGCTGTTGGCGGTTGAGTTGCTGCGAGACATAATGCCCAGGGTGAATGTCGTGCTCATGTATGCGGCGCTGGTTGCGGTCGTACTGGGCGAGGCGGCGTGGGCGTTGAACTACTGGCCGCTATCGGGTGCAAGCGGTGGGCTCGTGCTGCTGCTAATTTTCTATCTGTTCGTGGGGCTGGCCCGCCATGCGTTGCATGAGGGCCACCTGAGCCGCAAGCTTGTGCTGGAATATTCGGCTTTTGCGGTACTGGCGCTTGTGTTGATCGTGTTGATCGGGCCAGGACTCTAGGATTCCTAATCTATTTTCATCTCTTTAACTGCCACCAGCCTCGCGTGAACTGCGGTGGTCTAAGGGCCCGCCTCCCCTCTGGCTGCGGCAGATAGTTGCTCGAAATTCCCTCTCCAACCGGCGCGCAAACCCGGGTCGGCTGCCAACTGCTGGACAGTTTCGGTCAGCAGGCAGTTGGCCGGCGTTTCGATTCCGAGCTCCACACCCTTGCGTACGATGGCGCCGTTGTACCAGGCAACTTCGCTTCCTCTCTTGCCTGACTCCAGGTCCAGGAACAGGCTGGGCATCTTTCCTCCCCTCGCTCCGCCGACGACCCGGTGCAGGGCGGAACGCAGGAGCGGGCGCGGACCGAAACGCAGAAGGGGAGCCAGAGTTCGAAGCGGGTATTTTTCTACGTTCAGGGGGCGGATGCCGGCTGCAGCCATCACGCGCAAGGCCTCGCGCAGGGCGTCGATTTCCAGGTCGGCGATGCGGGGGTCGGCGAATGTGATGGTGGGCGGCTCGGCCAGGATGGCGCTGGTGGCGTTGCCGATCATGTTCAGGAGCAACTTTGACCATTTCATGCTGTGGGCGTCGTTGTACATCTTGGTGGGGAGACCGGCGGAGGAGAAGGTTGAGGAGAGAGTGGTGAGAAGAGAGGAGTGAGTTCTGCTTCCCGTTTTTTCGTTTTCGCCCCGAAAATCTGCCAAGCCGATTGCAAAGGTGGGTTTAGTCACCTGGACGACGCCCGGCTGTTTCACTTCGACAGGCGCGGTTATCGTTCCGGCTATGACCCGCTGCGGGCCAAAGCGAGCGGCGATCTGTTCCTCGTTGCCGACCCCGTTCTGCAGGCTGAGTACTGCCGGGGGAGGCTCGGATGCCGCGGCCATCTCGTCCAACACTGTCGCCGTGTCGTAGCTTTTGACGGCGAGGAGGGCGATGTCATACGGGCCAGGGAAGGCCTCTTGCACAGAGGCAACCGCGCTGACCGTGAGGACCCGTTCCACGGTGCCATCAGCCGCGTACAGCTCCAGACCGTGCGTTTGCAGGGCCGCGGCAGTGCGGGCGCGACCGACCAGTTTCACGTCGTGCCCGGCGGAAGCCAGTTTGCCGCCGACAAAACAGCCGATGGCCCCGGCACCGATTACCAGGATGCGGAGAGAGTCCATGGCTCAGTTCCCATCGGCTGGTCGACGGGCCTGGAGGTCGTAGAGGCCGTAGGCTGCTGCCAGCAGTTCGATAGGGTGGCGGGAGGGGAGGCCGGTCCCGTGTTCCAGCTGCCAGCGGCAGGTCTCGGAGTCGCAGGCGGTAAAGGAGACCGACCCTCTGGAATCCGGGTCCGACTCGTTCGATTGTGATGCGACGTAGTCGAACAGCTCGGCGCCCACGTCCATGGCTATCTGGTATTTTTCTGTCTTGTAGCCGTAGGTTCCGGCGATGCCGCAACATCGGGCGTGACTTTCGCGCAGGTCAAGGCCGGGGATTTCGGCCAGCAGGTCCAGGGCGGGTTTGCCGATACGGTGTGCGCGCAGCTGGCAGGGGGCATGGTAGGGAAGTATGAAGGGTTGTTCGGACTGGTCAAGCGGTCGCAGGTCGGAGGGCATCTGGCATTGTTCGAGACGGTCGCGAAGCCACTCGAAGATATCCCAAGTGGCGAGTTTGAGGGCGTGCGTGCCTGCGTCGCTCTCCAAGTCGAGCAGTTCCGGTGCTTCTTCCTTCAGGGTCAGCGTACAGCTGGTGCTGGTGCCGAGGATCGGGTAACCGGCCTCAACATATTGGGCGAGGCGGGCGACGTTGCGGCGATGGTAGCCCTCTGACTCGGTGAATTCTCCATTGGAAAGCATGGGCAGGCCGCAGCAATTTTGCGGAGGCACAATTACCTCATACCCGAAATGCTCCAGCACCAGAATTGCGGCCATGCCTACGTACGGCTCGTAATACTGGGTTGCGCAGCCGTGGAAATAGACGACCCTTCGCTCACTGTGCAGCCGCTGGGCACTGGTACGCGCCAGCCAGCGGTTGAGCGTTTCGTGGTGCCATCGGGGCAGCGGCGCCTTCTCTGCGACACCGAAGAGAGAGGCGGCGAGGCGGCGGCTGATCGGATTGTGCAGGACGAAGTTGGCGAGACCGGGCGCGATGCTGCCAATCCGTCCCAGGAGCTCGTTGCGGCCAAGGAGACGGTTGCGCAGGGAGAGGCCGTGGGCGGCCACGATGCGGGCGCGGGCGCGGGCGTTGATTTCGGCGATGCGGACACCGGTTGGGCAGACTTCGTTGCAGACACGGCAGCCGGAGCAATAGTCGACGGAGGCGTCAGGCATCTGTCCCTGCGCAAGTGGGCGAGAG
>VYDA01000222.1:0-2554 GCA_009843665.1 Caldilineaceae bacterium SB0675_bin_29
GGTCAGGGCCTCTGCGACGGCGGGCAGCACAAGGCCGTGCTCGTCGGTGGGGATGGGGACGGCGTTGAGCCGGTGGTCCTCCTGGAGGATGCGCAGGGCGAGGAAGTAGCTTGGCTCTTCGACGAAGACGGTGTCGCCGGGGCGGGTGAAGAGTGTGCAGACCAGGTTGAGGGCCTGCGAGGCGCCGGCGGTGATCATGAGCTGCCGGGGCTGGACGGGGGTGGCGTAGCCGCGGCTGAGGAATTCGGCGAGCGCCCAGCGGAAGCGGCCGTCACCCTGGGGGAAGCCGTAGTTGAGCAGCTCGGTGTCGCCTTCGGCGAAGCGTTCGGCGGCGACCTCGCTCATGAGGGCGTGGGGCAGGAGGGCGAAGTCGGGCTGGCCGATGCCGAAGTTGATGCTGTCTGCGCTGCGGTCGACTTGTGTGGAGCGGTCGTACATGGGGGTGGACCACCGGTGATCAGTGACTGTCGGCTAGCAATCCATGGGGCCCACTGGTGCCGTTGACCGCTGTCCCGTGGCAGTTGGCCACTGCGGATCAGATGTTTTCATCGAGCAGCTTTATGCGTTTGCTGCCGATGATGGAAATGGATTCACGGTCGAGCAGCTTGATGCGTTTGCGTCCGATTTCGATGAGGCCGCGTGCTTTGAGGTCGTTGAGGACCTGTGTGGCGGTTTCGCGGTAGGTGCCGATGCTTTCGGCCAGGTCCTGGTGGGTGAGGCCGGTCACTTCGTCGGACTGCTGTTCGTCGGAGAGGCGCAGGAGCAGGTTGGCCAGGCGGGCGGGGATGCCTTTGAAGGCCATGTTTTCGAGGCTTTCTTCGGCATCCTGCAGGCGCTTGCCGGTGATCTCGAGGATACGGAGGGCGACCTGGGGCTTGCTGAGGATAAGCCGTTCGAGGTCGTTGCGGCTCATGACGCAGATGAGGCAGTCATCGATGGCTTCGGCAAAGGTGTTGTGCATCTTGGTGCCGAGCAGGGCCATTTCGCCGAAGAGTGTGTGGGGGCCGAGGGTTGTGATGACGAGCTTTTTGCCTTCAGGGCTGATGCGATAGAGCTGTACGCGGCCTTCCTTGAGGATGAAAAGGACTTCGCCCGGCTCCTCCGGGCGGTAGAAGACCCGTCCTTTGCGCACGGTGCTCATCGTGGTGATTCGGTTCAGCTCTTCCATTTCTCTGGATGTCAGGTCCTGAAAGACCATCAGTTCAGAGAGAAATTTCATCTTTTCCGCGGGTTGCAGCGCGGCGGACATTTTCATGATCGTCATGTTGGGTTTCTCCTGGCACGCCGCGGGTCCGGCAAGGGCGGCGGCCCCGGTTCCTCGCTATCTACTTTTGCCCTACCTTATTATACGCGTAGGGGCGAATTTATCAACCTTTTTTGGCGCTCTCACATCCGATTTGTTAAAATGCGGGCATGAATTTGCGCTTTCCCCGGCCGTTATTTCGTAAATCCGTCTCCAATGCGCCCCTCGCAAGCAGGGGCGCATTTCATGCTGACGTCCAAGGCAGGAGAGTTCGCGGATCTGCCTCCGCGCGTCGCTCGATCCGGTCCTATGGCGGCCTGAGCATCCTGTCGATTCTGGCACCGGTCGTGATTCTGATGTCGTGGAATCGTGCCATCATGCCGGAACCGGCGGTCCCTGAAGCAGCACCGGCCCTGGAGGCACCGGCAGTTGGTGAGGGTGCCGATTGGGCGCGGAATGAGCAGGCATTGTCGGTGCGCTCCAACACCGTCAGCCCCGAACGCGCTGCACTCTCCGGGCCGGCGGTCAGAGCAGTGGCCGCGGGTGACGGGCAGTCGAGCGTTACGCCGGCGGCGACGGCTACGCCGCCACCGGCGGGTTTGCAAGGGCAGATCGTGGGCGGTGAGAAGGCGGCGCAGGGGGCGTGGCCGTGGATGGTTGCCATCCAGGCTTTCACCGAGCCCGGTTACCACACATTCTGCGGGGCGTCTCTGGTGGCCCCCAGCTGGGCGCTGACGGCGGCCCACTGCGTCGTGAACGCTGCGCCAGATCAGATTGTGGCGACGGTTGGCCCTCACAGGCTGGACAGCGGGCAGGGGCAGAAGAGGACGGTTGATCGTATTGTCGTGCATCCTCGCTACGGATTCGATTTTGCCCACGACTTCGCGCACGATCTGGCGTTGCTGCATCTGTCGGAGCCAGCAGATGCCGAGCTGGTCACGCTGCTGGGCGCTGACGACCTGGCGCTGGCCGGGCCGGGCACGTTGGGGACGGTGATTGGCTGGGGGGCGCTTTCGGAGGACGGCAGCAATGGTCTGCTCTCTTATGACCTGCAGCAGGTGGAGCTGCCGATCGTGTCGGAGGAGGAGTGCACGAACTCGATGGGTAGGATGATCACGGAGAACATGCTGTGCGCCGGATTCAGGGAGGGTGGCAAGGACGCGTGCCACGGTGACAGCGGCGGCCCGCTGGTGGTGCCGGACGGCGAGGGCGGTTGGCAACTGGCGGGGCTGGTGAGCTTTGGCATAGGCTGCGCGCGGCCAGCGTTTTACGGCGTTTATACGCGTGTGAGCCAGTACCACGACTGGATAC
>VYDA01000222.1:2564-3330 GCA_009843665.1 Caldilineaceae bacterium SB0675_bin_29
GCCAAGGAGCGTGAGGAGTTCGCGCTCATGCTGCCGGCAGTGCACAGCGGCGCAGCCGTTCTTATGCTGCCGGCGGTTCATCATGGGCCGGAGGAGCAGCCGAAGTCGCTTGTGTCGCCGAAACCGCCGCCCTTTCCTGACGGACTGGTGCGGAAGGTGCAGGTGCCGATTCTGATGTATCACTATGTGAGCGTGCCGCCGGCGGGGTCGGATGTGTACCGGCGGGACCTGTCGGTATCGCCAGAGCTGTTCCGGAGTCACCTGCAGGCGATGGCCGACGCCGGGTATACGACGATCAGTATGTATGATCTGGTGGGCCATCTGAACGAGGGCGAGCCGCTGCCGGAGAAGCCGGTCATACTCACGTTTGACGATGGGTACCGCGACAATTACGAGAACGCGTTTCCGCTTTTGGCGGAGTTCGGCATGACGGGGATGTTTTTTGTGGTATCGGACTACATGGACGAGGGAAACCCGCTGTATCTGTCGTGGGACATGGCGCGGGAGATGCAAGCGGCGGGGATGTTCATCGAGTCGCATGGGCGCAATCATGCCAGTTTGCGGAATCGGAACGATGACTACCTGGTGTGGCAGGCGCTGGGGAGCGCGGAGACGATTGAACATGAGCTGGGGGTGCGGCCGCGTTTCATCACGTATCCTTTTGGGCATTATGACAGGAATACGATCCGGATATTTGAGAGCGCCGGTTTCTGGGGCGGCGTGACGATCATTGCGGGGGCTACGCATTCGACTGATAATCTCTTTC
>VYDA01000251.1 GCA_009843665.1 Caldilineaceae bacterium SB0675_bin_29
CCGTCGCGCCGTACAAACAACCGGCGATGACTCTCGTCCGCCAGGCCAGCGCTGCAACGTGGGTCATGCTCGCGGTAACGCCCCTGCTTTGCGCGGCCGGCGTTCTCCTCCTGCTATCCGCTCCGCATCTTGAGCCCGTCGTCAACTTCGTGGCGGTTTGCATCCTGGCCTACCTCGCCGGCTCGTTGTCGTGGGGCTACATCCTGGTCAATCTGGCAATGGGAGAGGACGTCAGGGATTTCGGCAGCGGGCGCACGGGAATGTCCAACATCCTGCGCACCGCCGGCGGCAGGGCTGCGGCGTTGGTGTTCGTACTGGACGCCGGCAAAGCCGTCCTGATCGTCCTGCTGGCGCGCGGCGTTGCCGGCACCGTTCAAGTCGAAGTCGCGGCGGCGCTGCTCGCGCTGTGCGGCCATAACTGGCCCGTGTACCTGGGATTCCGCGGCGGGCGCGGCATCATGCCCGGATTCGGCGCACTGTCCGTAATGGCGCCCTGGGTCGCCGTCGCCGGGGGTGCGCTGTTCCTCGTTGTAACCCTGTCCACTCGCATCCTGTCGTTGGGCAGCATCATAGGCACCCTGGCCGTCGCCTTGGTCAGCCTCGCGCTCACCTTCGTCCTGGGCCATGACCAACTTTACACGCTATACGCTTTCCTGGGTGGCGGTCTCATCATCTGGCAGCATCGGGATAACATCAGGCGCATCGCCAACGGCACGGAACGGAAACTTGGGTTGCCGGGTCTCCGCAATCGCTAGGCTTGGTGGGTTCCACGACGGAAATCCTATGCTAAACTGCACATAAATATGTGAAATGACAGGTATAGAGCAGTGCAGCAGACCGTTCACGCCGCTACCGCCGGTGTTTCTCCAACCATCATCGACGCGACGTCCGTAGCCCGCCGCATCGCAGACAACGTCGCCAACGTCATCATCGGCAAGAATGACGTAATTGAGCAGGCCCTGGCGGCCCTCATCGCCGACGGCCATATCCTGGTGGAAGACGTCCCCGGCGTGGGCAAGACCATGCTGGCGCGGTCCCTGGCCGTGTCCATCGGCGGCACCTTTTCCCGCATCCAGTTCACCCCGGAACTCCTGCCCAGCGACGTTACCGGGGTTTCCGTGTACAACCAGGGTACGGGAGATTTCAACTTCCGGTCCGGGCCAATCGCGGCCCAGTTGGTGCTGGCCGACGAGATCAACCGCGCCACGCCCAAAACACAGTCCGCGCTTCTCGAGGCCATGGAAGAGCGGCAGGTCACCGTCGACGGTACAACCTACGACATGGCCCGCCCGTTTCTGGTGCTGGCCACCCAGAATCCTATCGAATATGAAGGCACCTTCCCCCTGCCCGAAGCCCAGGTGGACCGCTTCCTGATGCGCATCCGCCTCGGCTACCCTTTGAAGGCGCACGAGGTCAACATCCTCGGTCTGCAGGCCCTGACGCATCCCATCGATAATCTCGAGAGAACTGTCTCTGTCGAAGAGCTCTCCAAGGCCCAGGAGGCCGTGCGCGACATGTATGTCGACGACAGCGTCAAGGAATATATCGTCGACCTCGTCGCCACAACTCGCGATCATCCCGACGTCTACCTCGGCGCCAGCCCTCGCGGCAGTCTGGCACTCTTCCGCGCCGCCCGCGCCTGGGCCGCGATCGATGGACGCGAATATGTGCTGCCCGACGATGTCAAACTCCTGGCCGAGGCGACGCTTGCTCACCGGCTCATCGTCAGCCCCTCCGCCCGCATCAAAAATGTGGACGCCGCCCAGATAATTGAGGACGCGCTCGCACATACACCCGTGCCCGGCAGCCGCGTAAGAGCCACCTGAACGCCTGCCAGATTTTCTTAGTCTTCAGTCCATTCTCTTAGATTCCTGGCCACTGCACTGCATCAACTGCCGGGATGACGACGATAACTAAAAACTAAAAACTGATAACTAAAAACTGCCGTTCATGTCTTCACGCCTCATTTTCCTGCTCGCCGCTCTCGTCGCTGCCTGGGGCTTTGCGCTCAACAGTGGGCGCCCTCTCGCCTTCAACCTCGCCTACCTCATAAGCGGCATCCTCGCACTCAGCTATTTCTGGTCCTGGACCAGCACGCGCGCCATCCATATCAATCGGCATACCCGTGCCCGCCGCAGCCAGGTCGGCCAGCACTTCGAAGAAAGCTTCGAGGTGCGCAATCACGGACGGCTTCCCACACTGGGGATCGAAGTACGGGACTTCGCACACGTCCCCCTCCATGGCGCCAGCCGCGTCGTCAGCCACCTACAGGGCCGGGCCCACCATCGCTGGCAAGTGCGGACCTACTGCCAGCAGCGCGGCTACTACCGCCTCGGCCCCATGCGCCTCCTCAGCGGTGATCCCCTGGGCCTCTTCTCCATCGACCAGACGCTGAGCCAGACCAGCGACCTCATCGTCTATCCGGCCACCGTCACCCTATCCGCCTTCCAGCCGCCCGCCGCCGACCTGGCCGGCGGCGAAGCCCTGAACCGCCGCGCCCAATACATCACCACCAACGTCTCCGGCATCCGCGAATACGCGCCCGGTGACAGCTTCAACCGCATCCACTGGCTGTCCACCGCCCGCACCGGGCGCCTCATGACCAGAGAGTTCGAGCTGGACCCCTCAGCCGACATCTGGCTCTTTCTCGATCTCCACAGCCGCACCGCCCTCAGCCTCCCCTGGAGACTGACGCCCCCGGAGGCCGGCGTCTTCGGTCTCAGCGGCCGCAGACGAGACGATGCTCTGCAGCTGGCCCCCAGCACACTTGAGTACGCCGTCACCGCCGCCGCCAGCATCGCCCGCTACTTCCTGCTGCGCAACCGCGCCGTCGGCCTCATCTGGCACGGCAGCCAGCGCTACCTCCTGCAGATCGATCGCGGCGAGCGCCAGATGCGCAAAATGCTGGAAGCCCTCGCCGTCGTCTCCGCCGAGGGCAGCATCACCTTCGACCAGCTCGTCGTGACCGAGGGCGTGCGCCTCAATCGCAACGATATGATTCTGGCCATCACCGCAGACCCCGACCCCGCCTGGGTGCGCGCCCTGCGCGAAATCCGCCGCCGCGGCGTCCACAGCGTCGCCGTCGTCATCGACGGCTCCACCTTCGGCGGCCAGGAGCCCTACGCGGAGCTGACCCACGAACTCGCCCTCTCCAACATCCCTGCCTATCAGGTCCAGCGCGGCGACGACATCGGCGCCGTCCTCGGCCGCGCCAACAACGGCGACCAGCGCCCCGAAGTCGCCAGCCTCTAGGGCAGAATCAGCTCACCCCGCGCCCGCCTCTCCCATCCCGCGACCACAGTCCGCGCCACCCCCC
>VYDA01000412.1 GCA_009843665.1 Caldilineaceae bacterium SB0675_bin_29
CCGCATCGGTACTTGTACTCCTCCTCGCCCTGCAGAAAGCCGACTACCTCGATGCCGCGCGCGATCGCGTGTTGGATCACATAGCCCAGCAACCCCCAGCCGGGGCTGTACCCGGCCCACTTATCAGTGTCGTAGCCGGAGTTGTAAAGCAGCAGCTCCTTCTTGTATTCGAACGCCAGCAGCGCCGCCGCATTTTCACCGTTCAGAGAGAGAAAACTGAGATGGAGATGGCCCGCCTCGAGCATGCGGCCCGCCATGACGCGGAAAAAGCGCTCCATGTGCGGCGTCATGAACGACTCCTTGTCCGGGCGGCTCATGCGCTGTAAACGCAGGAACTCATCCATCGCCCCCTGCAGCTCGTCCATCGACTGGATCAACGTAAAGCCGACATCCAGCTCCCGTTCCACCCGGCGCTGTTTGCGGCGAATTTCGTGGCGCTGCTTCTTGTCAATCTGCATCAGATAGTTCTCATAACTGGCCGGGAGATGCACGTGCGGCGCCACATCCTCCTGGTCGACCTCCACCCGCAGACCCGCCTTCCGGAAAATCGAGGGCAGCGCCTTGTAGCTCAGACTGTCCTCCGGCAGATTGCACAGGTCCAGATAGTCCCACGCCGGCGCCTCGTCGCTCTGCAGCCAGTCCAGCAGACAGTAGTAGACCTCCTTCTCCCAACCGGCCGCGATCACGATGTCCAGAAAATCGCTCACCTCCACACAGCCGACCAGTTTCAGGCTGCGCTTCCCCGCCCAACTGCCCTCCGTGTGTTCACTCAGATAGAAGGGCGCGATCCCAACCAGCCCGGACAGGCCGGTAGAGGGGCTCGCAGCGTCAGCCGGCTCTCCACTCTCGCCTCTCTCCCCTTCACTCTCTCCTCGATAAAACGCCAGTATCCATAGATCGCCCGCCCCCAACTGCTGCCACCAGACCGACTGCCATGCATGCGTCAGGAAAAAGGTATCGTAGCGGCTGCGCGCCAGCAGGTCGTCCCATCCCGACGCCAGCGCGCTGAAACCATTGGGATAGGTGGTTGGACCATAAATGGTTACGTTAAGCGAACAGGGTGGTACTGCATCGCGGTCTGCATCCTGCGCAGACGCCTCGCTCCCCGGGGCAACGCCGTCTCTGTGGTGGCCGTCGCGCCGCAGCCGGCGCGCCACCGCAGGCACGTCCGGCGCCGGGGATTTCGTGATAAGCATAAGCTCCTCTATCTGCCTGTCTGAATCTTGTCTTCTGGTATTGAGGGACGCTATATGATCCGCGCATTCCACTACGAATATCGTAGTGAGCACAGCCATTCTAGTCCAATTGGTGGGGATTCGACAAACCCAAGTGACCGGCGCGGGGACTGAAAACAGGGCGCCGGCCTCTACGGTGGAGGACCTCCGCTCCCGCGAAATCGCAGATAACCGATGGCGACCAGAACGATCAGTAGAAGAAAGACAAAGGTCTGCCCCTGCGCTGTCTGCGAGATGCGCACGAACCGCTGCCACACCGTGACCTCCGCGACCTGGGCCGGCGTCGAGGATGGGCTGGACCGTTGGATGATCGATGAAGGGGTTGAAACGCCGACCGCGATCATCGTACCGCGCGCGGCCGCGGCCGGCGTCGCGCTCGCATCCGCTTCCGGCGTGCCGTCCGCAGCCGGTGTCTGCGCGCCCGTGCTCTCCTCTGTCGGCGAAGAGGTTGCCTCAGGCGACGGCGAGGCTGGCGGTTGCGTATTGGACGCGCCGCCCGCGCTTGGCGCGGCCGCGCTCCCGTAACACACCAGCAGCTGCACGTCGTCCAGGAACATCCACGTGCGTAGGCCGTTGCCGTCGTTAAAGACATTGAAGTAGAGATAGTACGACCCGTCCAGGTAGGGGGTCAGATCGACCGTCATCGTCTCCCAGGCCGCGTTCTCCGCCCGGTTGCGATAGAGGATCGCCTCGGTCGCCAGAGACGATGTCAGCAGGATCAGCTCCTGGCGGTCGGACGCCAGCGCCGGGCTGAGGGTCGCCGGTTCCTGGCTGCGCGAGAGATGCAGCCAGCTCAACGACGCGCTCGACGCACCGGCCGGCAGTTGGATCAACTGGCGCACGGAGGAATAGGATTGGATATTCTGTGTGCCGCTCCCCGGCGGGTTGCCCAGCCGCAACGACAGCGCCCCCCCGGACGGTTGGTTGGCGAGAACTGGAGGTACCGGCGATTCGCCCACGGCCCAGTTGGAAGAGCCGTCCAGCACGCTTTCGAAGTCGCCGTTGGTCAGCGAATCGCTCGCGACGCAGCCGCCCGGCACAGGCGTCGTCACCGGCTGCGGCGTGGCGGCCGGCGGTGTACCGCTGGGCT
Source organism: Caldilineaceae bacterium SB0675_bin_29 (assembly GCA_009843665.1). Taxonomy (GTDB): domain Bacteria; phylum Chloroflexota; class Anaerolineae; order Caldilineales; family Caldilineaceae; genus Bin5. The sequence goes on from VYDA01000412.1 coordinate 2,326, forward strand.
GGGGCGCCGCGGTCGCCGGCGGCGTCACGAACGGCGTCGCGTCCGGTTCACACGCCAGCAGGCTGACCTCGTCCAGGTAGAGCGCGGTGCGGCCGCCGCCGCCGTCATTATGCACGCCGAACTCGATGCGCAGCGTGCGCCCGCGAAAGTGGGTCAGATCGATCAGTTCGAACTGCCACGACTGCTCATTGGAGAGCCGCGCCCACGGCTGCGCCAGCCGTATCCCGGTTGTTGCTTCGTAGATGTTCAGCAGCTGCATGTCGCTGCCGGGCGTATCTTCGTGGCTCGCCCAGAAGTGAAAGCTGAGCGTGAAATGCTGCGCCGAGTCGGGCAGCGCGATGTCCTGGTAAAGGTTATCGCTGGCCTCCAGGTTGGCGCTGTCCACGATCCCCAGCCGCAGCGAGCGCTCACCCGCATACGCTCTCGCCGTCGAGTAGCTCGGCGGCAGCGCCGTGCCCGCCAGACCCCACTGCAGGTCGGTCGCCTCAAAACCGCCGTTGATGATCAGTTCGCTGCAACCGTCAGGCGAAAGATGGGCCGCGCCCACTTCACTGTCACCAGGAGCGGGCGGCGGCCCCTGCGCCCTCGTCGTCGCCGTCCCCTGCCAAAGAACCAGCACAACCGCCATCAGCGTGCACAGAGAAACCGCGCCCCGCGCGCCCCACACCTTGCTCATCAAACCACTCATCCTGTCCACCCGAATCCTGCCCCATCGCGGCACGTAGGTCCCTCCCGTCACTGACAGGAACCCCAATTGTAGCACGGCCCGCGTATCATGAACAACGGCAGCGCGATAGGGCTACATCCCAATATGGGGGTGAACTCTCGCATACCTTCGGCAGCAACTAAACCATAGCCATTCCGCAATCAACTCTGCGGCAGAGGAAACCGCGGTTCTCTCTCCTCACTCTTTTGGGCGGTCGGGCCTATTCGGCCCTCCCTTGTGCGGGGGGAGTCCCCCCGCAACGCCCCCCTCTACACC
>VYDA01000703.1 GCA_009843665.1 Caldilineaceae bacterium SB0675_bin_29
TTGCGCGTCCTGTAAGAGCGTGCCCCAGCTGACCGCAGGCGGCTGGATTCCAAGACCGATAAAACTGAGGCTGGTCTCACCGATGATCATACCTGGAACGGCAAGCGTGATCGCGACGACGATATAGCTCGCAAAGAGAGGCAACAGGTGCTTTGTGATGATGCGCCACTCGCTGACACCTGAAACGCGTGCCGCGATTGTGAAATCTTCCTCGCGCAGCGAAAGCAAACGACCGCGTACCGTCCGCGCCAGGCCCGCCCAACCCACTATCGACAGCACGATTGTAATCGCAAAATAGGTCTGAATTGACTCCCAGTCCCGGGGTACCGCGGCCGCCAGTGCCCTCCACAGCGGCAACTGCGGAATCGAAACAAGCAGGTCGATCAGTCGCTGAATGACCTCATCTATCAGACCGCCGAAATAGCCTGATATGCCTCCAATGACCAGCCCAAATACAAAACTGAGAAATACGCCCACCAGCCCGATCGTCAGCGAAATGCGCGTTCCGTAGATCACTCGTGAAAACAGGTCCCTCCCCAGGCGGTCGGTCCCGAAGAGAAACAGCTGCCCTCCCTCCTCTACACCGAAAAGATGGCGATCTGTCTCAAATAACCCCCACATCTTGTAGGAATCACCGCTTACAAAAAACTTCACCGAATACTTCTCTTCCTTTACCTCTTCAAACACGCGGTTGTACTGTTCGTCGCGGCCCCCCTTCACCCCACAACCGAACGGTCCCCTGAAACCATCTTCGTCAAAGAGATGTATCTTGGCAGGCGGCGCGTAAACGAACCCCTTGAAGTCGTGCTTCGTCTCGTATGGAGCGATAAACTCACCCAACGCTGCCACGACATACAGGAGCGCCAGGAGGATCATGGCCGCCTGCGCAAGCTTGTGCCTCTTGAATCTCCGCAAGATCAGCTGCGACTGTGAGGCCGTATACAGAGCCTGTTTTTCGCGGCTGGAGTCCACTTCACTAGGCGAATCCCCGGACTCCTGCCCTTCTTCACTCTGCACGTTTTCGCTCATTAAGCTACACCTTCATAGCGGATTCTGGGATCAAGCCACACTAGCAGGATGTCGGATATCAAGGTGCCGACCACGGTTAAGACACTGAGAATGAACACGATGCTGCCGGCAAGAAACATGTCCTGGTTCAGGAGGGCCTGCAACAGGACCGGGCCCGTCGTAGGAATATTCAGCACCATGGAAACCAGCACTTCACCGGAGATAATGCCCGGTAACATCCAGCCGATTGTGCTGAATACAGGGTTCATCGAAGTTCGCACCGGGTATTTGACCAGTAGCCGCGTTTCCGTCAACCCTTTGGAACGCGCCGTAATGACATACTGTTTGTTCAGCTCGTCCAACATCATGCCCCGCATCGTTCGCATCATCCCGGCAGTATTCGCCATGCCGATAATGACAATCGGAACCCAGATATGCTGGAGCATGTTCACCAGCTTGGCCCAGCTCCAGGGCGCGGTCTCATACTGCTGAGAAAACAGACCGATTGCCGAGATGTCGAACCAGACGAATGCCAGCCACAGAAAGATCAACGCCAGCAAAAAGCCTGGCGTTGCAACGCCAATGAACGATACGAAAGTCCAGAAGTAGTCGACCAGGGAGTACTGATGCGTGGCTGAATAGACGCCAATCGGCACTGCTGTCACCCAGACGAAGATCGCCGTCAGCACCGATACGGCCGCGGTCAGAGGCACGCGCGCCGCTAGGATCTCGCCCACTGACTTGACGTAAGTAAACGAAGTCCCGAAATTACCCTTGAACAGGATATTGGTTATCCAAAGCCAGTACTGCTCCGGCAACGACTTGTCCAGTCCATACAGCTGCCGCAGCGCCTCGACCTCCTCTTCGGACACCTGAGTACCCGCGGATCGCAGCCGCAGGACCTCCATGTTCAGAATGTCCCCCGGCGGCAGTTGGATCAGTACGAAGGATATAACGGAGATGATTAAGACCAGTGGGATCAACAGCAGAAGTCGTCTGCCAATGTACTGTGTTAGCATTGACGCCGTTCCCTGTCAGTACCCTGTGGGGAAAAGAGGAATAACCTACTCTTGCTGACTACAATTATTGCGCGACGTGCGCAGGTCACAGACGGGAAACGGGGGGCGAGCGGCGCCCGCCCCCCGTTCTCCGGTATCCCTGACTCACCGTCGACTCTCATCCTGCCAGTAGTAGAACTCTGCCTCGTTGGCAGACTGGATCTGGAAACCCTTCTTGGCCACGTTGCCCAGTCCCGCGCTTACGACCAGAGGATTCTTCAACGGGTCGGACGCGGAAATCCAGAAGTGGTTGTCACGGAAGATCGCGATCATCTCCCCCCAAATCCGCTCGTGCTCTGTTGCGTCCGAGGTAGCGAATAGCTCGGTCTGTAACCTCCGCAGGTCCTTGTAGGTCTGCGGCGGTTCGACACCCACGATCAGGGGATCGGTCTCGTCCGGGTTGTCCGAAGCTTCCTTTCCGCCTCCTATATTCCAGTCAAACCACGCCATCCACAACGGGGCATAGTGGCGCTGCCACGCCCGTCCGATATAGTCGCCCGACTCGTGCCACGGCCAGCGTGGATAGTGCGCCCACCAGACCATCGCCTGCGTCTCGTTGGCTGCCGCTTGGGTCAGGAACAGGTTCTGTTCCAGCTGCTTGACCGTCGTGCAGATGCCGATGTCATTCCAGTTCTGCGCTGCAATCTCAGCCGTCGGCAAGGATTCACCCGTGAACGGGGTGAAATTGAACTGGATCCGGATTGGCAGGCCGCTCGGTGTCAACCGGCATCCGTCCGCGTCGCGCTGGTCCAGTCCCAACCCGTCCAGGAGGGCCTCGGCCTGCGCAACGTCTGTGGTCGGATCCATGGTCTGTGGTAATTCCGCCAGACCCGCGTATACTGCGTCGATGATCGACTCGCGGTCTACCGCGAAGGAGAGTGCTTTGCGGAAGTCTAATTCGTTGATGACCTCCTGCCAGGCCTCGTCCGCATAGGTCATATTCAGGTAGATCTCACCCAGCGAGGCGTGCATGTCCAGAATGACGACCTCGTAGCCCTTCTCCTCGGCATTCTGCAGGTAAAGCGGCATGTCGGCAGCCGTGACGCCGCGACGCGCCATATCCACTTCACCGGCGATGATCTTCAACGTCGCCGCATTGACATCGGGAACAATCGATATCTGAAGCCGGTCGATGTACGGAAGCTGCTGGCCCCACTCGTCCCCCTTGAAGTAGTAGGGGTTCCGCTCCATAACCGCCTGCGTCTCGCCCATTTCAGTCAGGACGTACGGTCCAAGCGAAG
>VYDA01000185.1 GCA_009843665.1 Caldilineaceae bacterium SB0675_bin_29
CCCAGGAGTTCGCCAACCGTCTCTGGCCTATCGCCGACCATCCCGAGCGCCGTCTTTTCTACGACGGTTGGGAAGCCTACAACGAACCGGTGGCCGGTAACTTGGACGAATTCAAACGCCTGACCGAGTTTGAAGTCGAACGGACAAGACTCCTCGCCCAGGGAGGTCTCCGCAGCGTCATCGGCAACTTCGGCACCGGCCAGCCGGGCCCCGAAATGTGGGAGCATTTCCTGCCCGCTGTCGCCGAAGCACAGGCCCACGATGGTTGGCTGGGACTGCATGAATATTCCGCCCCCACCATCTACTATGCCAGCACCCGTGACGGCCAAGGACGCTACCCGGGCGTGGCGCCGCATGACACCGGCTGGCTGACTCTGCGCTACCGCCAGCTCTACAATCAGGTCCTGAAGCCCGCCGGCCGCGCAATCCCGCTGGTGATGACCGAACTGGGCGTAGACGGCCTCGTGACCAATCGCCCGGGCCCGCAAAACGCCAAGGGCTGGCAGCACTTCCAGGAGTACTGGGCCCAGCACGGCTTCGGTTCCTGGGGCCCGGGTGCATACGTGGAGCAGCTTGTCTGGTATGATCAGGCAATGCAACAGGATTCTTACGTGATTGGCGGCTGCATTTTCGCCCTGGCAGGCAGCCCCGGCTGGGAATCGTATGAAATCGGCGGGCACGTGGAGTCGGTGCTGCACCAGTACCTGAGCGTTCATCCGCAGCGCTGACCGCTTCAATTCTCCTCAGGCCCTGCCGGCTGACGCCAAACAGCCGGCGACTGAGACTTGCAGTTCAACGACCATCTTCCGTTACGGTGAACTCTCTGAGCGACATTCATCGCGGTCTGGCCCAAACCGGCATCTATTTCTTTATCGCGCTGGGCGTGTGGGCCGTCTGGTTCCGCATTCGCTCCCGCCCGCTCGACGGCAGCTGGTACGGCGCCGCAGTAATCGGTGAACTGCTGATGATCGTGGAGTTTCTGTTGGGGTGGGTGCTTTACGGTCAAGGACTGGGCGGAAACCTGTCTCGCGCCTTTGTACATATTCTCTACGCCACCGTCGCCGTCATCACCCTCCCGGCAGCCTATCTCTATCTGAGTCGCCTGCAGGATGAAAACGTCAAGACAGTTCTTTTCGCAATCGTCTGCTTCTTTCTCATGGAGGTCGTCATTCGCGCCCGCGTCGTGGCACTGGTATAATCCGCACCAAGTCTGAATGCTTTCCGGTAACGCGTTGCACAGCGCCTTCAGCAGCTTGTCAACACCGGCATCCCGCCTGTTCAACGCCATCTCGATTCTTCAGTAACGACGCCAGGACACCATCACCTGACATCATGTCCCGTTCCGTGCTGGTACTGAACGCTACATTCGAACCTCTGAGCCTCGTCTCTGTGCGCCGCGCAGTCGTTCTGCTGCTGCGCGACAAAGCCGAGCTGGTCGAGGCGACCGAACGCATGCTGCACAGCGCCAACCAGGCCCTGCCCGAGCCGCTGGTGATTCGTCTTGTCCGCTACGTCCGACTTCCCCATCGTTCCGTTCCCCCCACCCGCAGCGCCGTGATCCTGCGAGACGCTTACACATGTCAGTACTGCGGCGACACGCCGGGCAAACACTCGCTGACCGTCGACCATGTGATCCCCCGCTGTCGCGGCGGCGGTCACAGCTGGACCAATCTGGCCACAGCCTGCAAGCGCTGCAACTGCAAGAAGGGCGGCATGAGCCCCCGCGAAGCCGGCATGAAGCTGATCCGGCGTCCGTTTGAACCCACCTATGTCGCCCTCGTCCTCCTGAGCAACCCGACCGCCGCCTCCCGCTGGGAAACGTTGATGGGCGCCGCATTCTAGCCGCGCCGGATGACCGCGCCGGCATCCACCGACATCCCGAATCCAGATATCCGAGACCTACATGAACAGGCCCCAACAGGAAACATTGGACGCCGTAATCCGGCGCATTCACGACCTGAACGAACAGTCGCTACTGCAACTTTCCCAATACGTGGGCTACCTCAAGTGGCAGGAGGAGCTCTGGCAAAGCCTCTTGGAAGAGGAAGGCACAGACGAAACCGGATTTGCCCTCGTTTGGAAATGTGACCTGTTGGAGCTTTTCCCCGATTCCCGCCACAGCGCTACACGCACGCCGGACCTGATGGAGGTGCGTATCGACACCGCCAGCTGCGGCCTCGTGCAGCAGTCGGCCCTGTGGCAGCATCCGCCCGTCGAAGGCAGCGCCGTGGTCGAATACGATCTGCATGTGCCCCATGATGTCGACCGTCTGCGTATGCAGTTCGCCATCGGTATTCGCGACGGCGCCCAGATGGAAGACGACAACTTCTGCGCATTCCGTGTTCTCCTCAACGGCGTGCGCATCTGGAGCAGCACCAAGCAGAGCTGCGAGTGGGAGCGTTTCGTCACCGACCTGCCCAACCAGGCTGGCCAGCACGCGGTCCTCCAGCTCATGACCGACGGCCTCGGCAACAGCCGCTGGAACTGGGCAGTCTGGGCCGAGCCCCAACTCCTCGGGTACGCCGCCAGCCCGCAAGACCCCGCGAGTGAGAAGTAAGCTGCACAGGGGAATCCCGGTTCCTCTATCTTCCATTCCCACGCTACCCGGTGGATGACGGAGCCACCGATGCCGGTCCTCGACGTCATTGCTTGGCTTCTACTCGTCCTCTGGGCCATTCTTCTGATCGGCGCCCTGCTCCTCCGCAGATTCCGACCGCACATGCGCCGCCTCCCCGCCTGGATGCAGGCGGCCTCTGGGTTGACATTACTCCTGCTGGTCTGGTACGGCTTCCTGCTCGCCCGCCCCGGCACCGAGACCGCCCGCTACGCCTTCGGCATCGCCACCGCAACAGTGCTTATCCTTGTGGGTGGTCATCTTGCAGCAGGCGCGCTCGCGCCCAAACGGACCTGGTTCGGCATCTCCGCCACCGCCATCGGCTACCTCCTCATCGTCGCCGCCATCACGCAATATGGCCCGGCCCTCGAAGGTGTTCGTTTACTTGTGCTGAGTCTGAGTCTGCTCGTCGGCGCGCTCGCCGGCCTCGCATTTCTGCTGCGGACTCGCCATCGCCACCCTGTTCAGACAACGGCTGCCGTAGCCTACACGCTACTTCTACTCTTCGCCGCCGTCGGCCTTGCCTTCGGGCTGGCCCTTACCGCCCCGCGCTTCGGCATTCTGCCAGCGGGGTTGCTTCTCCTCGTCTTCAGCGATCTGACACGCCTCATCGAACTGGCTGACAGCCCGTCCCTCTTCCCGCACCTTTGGCAATCCCAAGCCGACCCCAGGAGCAGGCCCCTCCCACAAC
>VYDA01000370.1 GCA_009843665.1 Caldilineaceae bacterium SB0675_bin_29
GCGTGGACCAGGTAAAGGCGGTGTTTGGCGCGGGTGACGCCGACGTAGGCGAGGCGGCGCTCCTCAGCCATATCCTCCTCGTCCTCGCTGCGAATGCTACGAGCATGGGGGAGCAGTCCTTCTTCCATTCCGACCATAAAGACGACAGGGAACTCCAGTCCTTTGGCGGTATGCAGCGTCAACAGTGTCAGGGCTTCTTCGTTCTCGTCGTAGTCGTCCTGTTCGCTGACGAGGCTGATCTCCTGCAGGAACAGGCCAAGCGGGTCCTGTCCGGGTTCCAGGTCGTCGAGGCCGGGGCGGTAGTTGGCGGCTACGGCGCGCAGCTCGTTGATGTTCTCGAAACGATCTTCGCCTTCTTCGCTGCCGTCGCGCAGGCGGTCAAGATACCCGGAGTCGGCGAGGATGCGATCGAGGAGAGAGGCGACGTCCTCGTATTGGACTTCGGCGGCCAGCTGGACCCAGGTGTTGAGCATTGAAGCGAACCTGGTCAAGGCGTTGCGGGCACGGGCGGCAAAAGGTGGCGGTGGGAGCCGGACGGGGGGCCAGTCTTCATCTTCTATTCCGCTGCTGTCAGCGATGAGGGTCTGCAGTGCTTGCCATTCGCTTACCGGGCCGGAGGCGGCCCAAGTTCTGAGCCGGTCGAGAGTTTGGGTGCCAATGCCGCGGGGCGGCACGTTTATGATGCGGTCGAGGGCGAGTGCGGCGGCGGGGTTGTGCACAAGGCGCAGATAGGCGAGGGCGTCTTTGATCTCGCGGCGTTCGTAGAAGCGGGTGGCGCCGACGAGGCGGTAGCGCAGGTTGCGATGGACGCAGGCTTCCTCAAGGGCACGACTCTGGGCGTTTGTGCGGTAGACGACGGCGGCCGCGCCGGGGCTCATCCCTGGTTGGGAGGTGAGTCGGGCCACCTCATCGAGCACGTAATCAGCTTCTTCGGCCTCGCTAAAGGCTTCGTGGACGGTAACTTTGAGGCCTCTGCCCTGGTCAGTGCGCAGTTGTTTGGGCGTGCGGTTGGCGTTCTTGGCGATGACGGCGTTGGCGACATCGAGGATGTTTTGTGTGCTGCGGTAGTTCTGCTCGAGGAGGACGACGCTGGCGGCAGGGTAGTCGCGACGAAAGCGAAGGACGTTGCGATAGTCGGCTCCGCGGAAGCGGTAGATGGACTGGTCCTCGTCTCCGACGACAAAGAGGTTGCCTTTGCCGTCCGGCGGGCCGACGAAATGGGATGCCAACTCGTACTGGGCGGTGTTTGTATCCTGAAACTCATCTACAAGGACGTAGCGCCACTTGTCCTGGTATTTGCGCCGGACTTCCTTGTTCTTGCGCAGGAGGAGAACCGCGTGCATCAACAGGTCATCGAAATCCATGGCGTTGTTGAGGCGGAGTTCCCGTTGGTAACGGTCGTAGACGCGAGCGCAGATTTCCTGTATATATCCGTCGGCGCTGACGAGCTCCGGTGTAAGGAGGTCGTTTTTCCAGCTGCCGATTTGGGAGAGCACGGCGCGCGGGCTGAAACGTTTTTCATCCAGCCGCAATTCTTTCATCGTATCGCGGACGAGAGAGAGCTGGTCGGCTGTGTCGTAGATGACCCAGTTACGTTGGAATCCTGCGGCATCGACCTCTACGCGCAGAACGCGGGCGCAGACAGCGTGGAAAGTGCCGATGGTCAGTCCTCCCAGACTGCGGCGGCGGCCTTCGACCGGCGGCGGGAACCGGTGCCCGATCAGTTCTTCGACGCGGTCGCCCATCTCTTTGGCGGCTTTGTTGGTGAAGGTTACGGCGAGGACATGCCAGGGGTCGATCTTCTTTTCTTCGATGAGATAGGCGATGCGGCAGGTGAGGACACGGGTTTTGCCGGAGCCGGGGCCTGCGAGTACGAGGACGGGGCCTTCGGTCGTCTGGACTGCGGCTTTTTGCTGGTCGTTCAATCCTTCTAGAATATTTGACATGGGGCGTAGTGCGTATTTCGTATTGCGTTTTTGGTCTGGCCGATTGCGGGCGAGTTGAGAATATCTCAGGTCGTCGGGAGGGACTGCCATGGCACGCGAGAAAAACGAATGAAGCTTACCATTCTTCCAGCTGAAAGCTCTCCCCATTTAGCAGACGCACATAGCTGTCGTAGCGCTGCGGCGAGACTTTGCCTTCTACGGCGGCCTGGCGCACGGCGCATTCCGGCTCGTGGTCGTGCGTGCAGTTGGGAAAGTGGCAGTCGTTTACGAAGGGTTTGAGGTCGACAAAGTAGAAGCCAAGACTTCCCGGGTCGAGCTCGTAGAGACCCAGTTCGCGAATGCCGGGGGTATCGGCAATGTAGGTAGCATCTCCGAGAGGCAGACGAAAGAGCTGGGCGTTGCGGGTTGTGTGGCGGCCTTTGCCTTCGAAGTTTCGGAGGTTGCCCACGCGCAGGTTGAGCTGCGGGTGGATGGCGTTGATCAGCGCGCTCTTGCCGACACCGCTTGGGCCGGTAACGACGGTAAGCTTATCTGTCAGCAAGTTGCGCAAGTGCTCGAATTCAGTCGGTTCTGCGGGCGCGGACGCGTAGCGGCCTGGGACGACTTCGAAGCGATCGGTAGCGCTCACGTACAGGAGTGGATAGCCCAGCTTTTCGTAGGGGAGGAATGTCTGTTGAGCCGCCTCCAGGCCGGTGAGGTCGACTTTGTTGGCGACGATAATGGCGGGGAGTTCGTTGGCTTCGGCGATGACAAGGAAGCGGTCGAGCATGCGCAGGTGAGGCTCGGGGTCCTGGACGGCGAAGACGATCAGTACCTGGTCCGGATTGGCCACGATCACGTCTTCGGCGGGACGATTGGAACCGGGCAGCTGCCGGTTCAGTGTTGAATCGCGCTCTTCGATTGAGTCGATGAGGCCTTTGCGTTTGCCTTCGAGGACGACTTGAACGCGGTCGCCGACGGCAATGAGCGTCAGGTCTTTGGTTCGTTCCTGGAGCAGCCTGCCGCGGACACGGCAGCTAATAGTTCTGCCATCCGAGGTGGAGACATCGTAATGATGCCCCCTGGCGCGAACGACGACACCGGCAACGGTCCGTTCCCTCTTCTTGGGTTTTGGTTTGCTTTTGGCCGGTGTGTCGAAATAGTCGTCCTCGTAGGCTTCGTCCCACTCATCGTATATTTCGGTGTTTCTTGACAAGGGCAACTCCTGGGGGAGCTTGTCGGGCATTGGGCTCGCCCTAAGCGAGCGAATGGATTTCGGCCCAAGTGTATCAATTGAGAGGCAGGATTGGCAACAAGCAGGCAGCCCTATCTACTGATGCGTCACTGCTGGATACAATGGGTGTATTCGGC
>VYDA01000295.1 GCA_009843665.1 Caldilineaceae bacterium SB0675_bin_29
AGATCGCCATGAGAGACTCGCTCGGCGTCCCCTTGCGCAGTGCTCGGTGGGTCGTTGAAATCTTTGAAACGATGCAGGAAGTGGGCGACAGGGCCAACGAGATTCGCCTGCCTGTCCTGATGATGCAGGGCCTTGCCGACGCCGTGGTCGTCCCCTCTGCCACACAGGAGTTCTTCGCCCAAGTCGGCTCGGAAGACAAAAGCCTACGCCTCTATGAAGGCTACTACCACGAACTACACAACGATCTCGGGCGGGAGCGGCCGATTGGGGCCGTCCTTGACTGGCTGAATGCCCGCTGCCCCGAACCCGGGAACTCGTAGGCGACCTCTTTCCCAGCCTCAGCAGATTATACCCTTTTTCGCCTCAGGGCCGTGTGCGATCGGATTCTCGCCGATCCAGCGTTCGTCTACAGGTTCAGATGCAAGCTGATAGCGCGTATCGGTCGAGAGCCGCAGCCTGTTTGTCAGGTTGTCCATACTCGCGTGCATCGTGTACATACTGAACACCAGGAGGTCCCCCAACTCGTAGTCAGTAGTAAGCCAGCGATTATTCAATTCCTCCCGTAGCGCAATTGCATCGTTGGCGTAGGTTCCAGTGCCGGACCCCTGCCAGCGCTTCTGTCCGGTCTCCGTCCCGTGCAAATCCTGTTCATTTGTGCAGAAGACATCGACATCAGACTGGCCGTAGGTCGCTTTAATCTCTTCCAGGCGGTGGGAATCCTCCAGAATCATGAGTCCCCCCATCTCGCGTGGCGTGTCGCCTAACGGCGTCCAACTGGTATAGAGATTCTTCGTCCCTCGGCCCATGAAAACGATGTCATAGTGAGGATTGGTTGCAGTTTCCGTGCCCGACGACTTGACGCGGCACCAGGTAAAGTCGAGGCCGCGTACCGGCCCGCCCAGAAACTTCTCATAGAAGGCAATCATTGGTCCTGAATACAAGGCCTGCCGCAGCGGTTCGTTGCTCTTGGAAAGCCCTACCATCTCCCTCGCTGAGACATTACATTCTCGCTTCGCAATGCCATCGCGCAGTGGGAAATCTGTGTCGATAAAGTCCAGTTCAGCCAGAGCTTCCAACATCGTCAGTCGTGCCGATGCCAGTGTGTCCACGTCGAGCAGTCGCGGCAAATACAAGTATCCGTCCTTCTCAAATCTGGCCCGCAGCACATCGAATTCATCGACTGCATCCGCGGAGGAGCGCAGTTCGCCAAAACTGTTAGGTTCTGTGTCAATTGGCTTGCCGTGTATCGAAAGCACTTCGTTTTCCATCATTCTGTCGTCCTCCTACCGTTTGCAATAAAAGCATGACTCCCTTGCCCGATATCAAGGCATGATATACTTACCGTCTTGAAACGTGAACTAGGATTTCCGTTGGGATCAGAAGAAATGTGTGGCAGCAGGCAACTTGATCCTGCGCCATTTCTCGTCCTGACGGACATTGCCGAGAGGAAGGTCTCAAGTTGTACGCTGTAGTATTCACTGCACGCATCAGCGAACTGGACGAAACATACGCTAGCACAGCCGCCCGTATGCGCGAACTGGCGCAAAGCAAATACGGCTGTACACGTTTCACTGCCCTGGTGGAAGGTGACCATGAAGTTACAATCTCGTATTGGGAAACACTGGATCAGATCCAGGCTTGGAACCAGGATCCTGAACACAGAAAAGCACAGGATTCGGGCCGTCTTAAGTGGTATAGCTCCTTTCAGGTGCAGGTCGTTCAGGTCCTGAGAGAATACCAGTTCGGATAGCCTGAAAGGTAGCGGCTGGCAAATGCCGCAGCCAGGGCAAGGATGGTCCGACTGGCTCGCAATCTGGTCACTTCCGCACGTACTTCCTCAACACGCGCCAGTCTTTCGGCGTCGTCCCGTCCGGGTACGAAAACGCAACCTCCCCAACGTACAGATCACCGCGTGAATCGAACGCGATATTGTGCGGGCTGAAATAGCGATTAGAGCCGTATGGGTCCTCCATCCCCCACTCGCTCAGGATCCTGCCGTTCAAATCACGCACCGTGACCCGCGCCGGCGGATTCTCAAAAACAGGTATCTTCGTTTCACCCATGAAGATGCCGCCCACCTCAGCAATATACATATTGTTGTCCGCGTCAATGCACATGTCGCAGGGCCACCAGATGTCGTCCCACTGACCAATGAATTCGCCTTGCGAGTTGAAGAGCTGCATTCGCCGGTTCTGACGGTCCGCTACATAGACCGTACCGTCGCCGTCCACGCAAACATTGTGCGGCGTAACGAACTGCCCGGCCCCGGTTCCCGGGTCCCCCCAGGAAAAAAGAAATTCGCCCTCCGCCGTGAATTTGTGTACTCTCGCATTGCCATAGCCGTCCGAAACGTACATTTCGCCCTCAGGAGAAAGCGCAATCCCTGTAGGGTAGTTGAAGGGCGGACCAGCGCGCAGTACCTCCTTTTGAACATCCCAGATGTATCCAGTATCCGCAGGATTGTCCGCCGTCTCGATAGACATGAGGAGGTCGCCCTCAGGCGTGAACCTGTGCACCGCGTGACCCCAATCGTCCACACAGTAGATCGAGTCATCAGGGCCGACGATAATGTCGTGCGCCCGTCTGATCATCCCTTCGCCCCACGCGCGCAGGAACCGACCCTCCCGGTCAAATACAATGATCGGGTGTTCACTACGGCAGAAGATATAGACCCTGTCCTGTGAGTCCACTGCCACGCCCGGAACCTCTCCGATATCCCAACCGTCAGGAACCTCTCCCCAACCATCAACCTCTTCGTAGACAAACCGGCCGCTGCCCAGTCTCATCTCTTCTTCCCTTCTGTCTCATGAAAACGGGCCCTTACGGCCCGCCGTCGTAACATCTCTTTGTGAATCCCGTTCTCACTTCCGCCAGTGATACTGCGAAAACTGCCCTCCCCCTCAATGGCGCGGCCTGGGTGGTATCTCATCCCTCTCCGGCTCGAACCACATCCCCGCAATTGGCGGAGGGACCGGATCACGCACGATTCGCATATCAATGACACAGGGCCTGCCGCATGTCATGGCATAACTCATTGCATCCTCAATTTCGCTGTGTCTGTTGACGGTCAATCCTTCGGCCTTCAGCGACTTGGCTAGTGCCGCGTAATCGGCGTTCTCGCAAAACTCGGTGCCGATAACCCGGCCGCCGTAGCTTCCCTGCTGACCGCCTCGAATGGCGCCAAGCGTCTGGTTGTTGAACACGACCCACACGACAGGCAGCCCCCACTCAACCGCGGTAATCACCTCCTGGCACACCATCAGAAAACCCCCGTCTCCCGTCACGCCGACGGC
>VYDA01000653.1:0-1305 GCA_009843665.1 Caldilineaceae bacterium SB0675_bin_29
ATTGGCGACTACATCTTCACCACGCTGGGCTTTGTCGGCCTGGGGCTGCCCAATTTCCTGATTGCGCTGGTAATCATGTGGTACGCGTTCGACCAGTTCGGCCTGCGGCTGAGCGGGCTCTTTTCGCAGGAGTACCGGGCGGCGCCGTGGAGCCTGGCCAAGTTCCTGGACATGCTTACCCACTTGTGGCTGCCGTTGATCATCCTGGGAACGGCCGGCACTGCCGAAATGATCCGCACGATGCGGGCTAACCTACTGGACGAGTTGAACAAACCCTATGTAGAAACGGCGCGCGCTAAGGGTCTGAGAGAGCAGGTGCTGGTGCGAAAGTATCCTGTGCGGGTCGCGCTCAACCCTTTCGTCAGCACGGTCGGCTGGACGCTTCCCAACCTGATATCGGGGGCCACGATCGTTTCGGTGGTCCTGAGTCTGCCCACCACCGGGCCGATGCTGCTAGGGGCGCTGATGACGCAGGACATGTATCTGGCCGCCAGTTTTCTATTGATGTTGAGTGTGCTGACCGTGATTGGCACCTTGATCTCTGATTTACTGCTGGCGGTTCTCGACCCGCGAATCCGGATGGAAGCGCAGTGAGCCGGCAGCTGGGAACAGGATGTGACTGCTGAAACTCAATTCTGCGCAGGGAGAATCCATGACGCAGGAACTCGCTGAAGGGACCGGTACTTCTCTTCCGGACGATCCGGAGCTAGAGGAGGTCCCGAGCGAACGGGAGAAGATATTTGTCGCTTCGCCGCGGCAGTTAATGTGGTGGCGCTTCCGCCAGCACAAAATGGCGCTATTGAGTAGTGTCGTGCTGATTCTGCTCTATCTGGCGGCTCTCACCTGGGAGTTTTTGGCGCCCTATGATCCGCTACGCCACGACGTGCAGTCGGCCTACGCTCCACCGCAAAGGCTGCAGTTTTTCGATGAGGAAGGGTTCCACTTCCCGCCCTTTGTGTACGGCTTAAAGAGTGGGCGCGATGCTGAAACTTTTCGCAAGATCTTTGAAGTGGACGAGTCGGTCAAGCATCCGATCAAGTTCATGGTGCATGGCGACCCCTACAAGTTTTGGGGCCTGATGGAGACCGATCTGCATTTGTTCGGGCTGGAGAGCAACGAGGGTACCGTCTTCCTTTTGGGCGCGGACCGGTTGGGGCGGGACGTGCTGTCCCGTTTGCTGGCGGCAACGCGGATCTCCGTCTCGATTGGGCTGGTGGGGGTGATCCTCAGCTTCGTTCTAGGGGTTCTGATCGGAGGAATCTCCGGCTACTACGGCGGTACCGCCGACATATTGATTCAGCGTAT
>VYDA01000653.1:1315-3269 GCA_009843665.1 Caldilineaceae bacterium SB0675_bin_29
GGTCTATTTCGCGATTACGATCATTCTCTCGTTGATCGGCTGGACCGGGCTGGCGCGGGTTGTGCGCGGGCGATTTCTGTCGTTGCGGGAAGAGGACTTTGTGCAGGCGGCCCGCTTCGCCGGCGCTTCGGAGGGACGGATTATCGTACGCCACATGACGCCTTCGTTCCTCAGCCATATTATTGCCTCACTGACTCTGGCTGTGCCGGCGATGATTCTGAGCGAGACAAGTCTCAGCTTTCTGGGTCTGGGCATGCGGCCGCCGGCTCTCAGTTGGGGTGTGCTGCTGCGGGAGGCACAGAACTTGCAGGCGGTGGTGTTGGCGCCGTGGCTGCTCACACCGGGGCTGCTGGTGGTGATCGCGGTGCTGGCCTTTAATTTTGTTGGTGACGGGCTGCGCGATGCAGCCGATCCCTATGCCCGGTAAGGGACGAGGATCGGGAAGTGGCTCAGGAGAAAGAAATTCTCAACAGGAGATACACCAGTGAGACAGGACACAGAAATATGACGGAGATTGTGGTTGACCCTGCCGAGATTGAGTTCTTCCGGAAGAATGGCTACATTCAGTATCACGATTTCTTTTCGCCGGAGGAGATCGCGTCGTTGAGGCAGGCGCTGGACAATGCGGTCGCCAGCGAACGCGAGCGGATTCGCGGCGCCGAGATGGGGGGCCGCTTTTCCGAAGACTATGAACGCGTCTTCAATCAGATGATCAATTTATGGACCGACTATCCGCAGGCGAAAGAGATCGCGTTTGACTCGCGTTTGGGCGAGTACGCGCGCCAGTTGAGCCGATGCAAGCACGTGCGCATTTACCACGACCACGCGATGATTAAGCCGCCGGGCCAGGAGAGCAAGCAGACGAACTGGCACCAGGACGCCCCCTACTGGCCGATGGACCCGGTCGGCGCGCTGTCGGCCTGGATCGCGGTAGACGACGTGAGCGTGGAGAACGGCTGCCTGCATTTTGTGCCCGGCACGCACAAGCACGGCAGGTTGGACCCGATCAACCTGACTGACGAGGACGACAGCGTCGTAGACCGGTTCAAGGAGCAGGGCTATGAGGTGCCGGAGCCGGTGGCAATGCCGATGCGCGCAGGGGGCTTAACGTTTCACCATGGCTGCACGTTTCACTACGCTGGTCCCAACCGTACGGGAAAGCCGCGGCGGGCCTTTGCCATCATTTACATTCCAGACTATACGCTTTTTACAGGAAGCCATGACGCGGCGGGGGCCGCGGAGGAGATGGTGGAGGGCGGCCCCTGGGAGCACGCGATTCATCCGATAATCGCCGGACAGTGACGAACAGGTTGGATTGAGTGACTTTGCTCAGAATAGGTAGACCGGGAGACTTCTGCGAGGGGAGGCTTCGAAACCCACAGATTTCGCGGAGCGATTCGGATCCATATTCAGAGGTGAAGAGTGTCGGATGCGTCTAGTTGAAGTCATAGTCGAAGAGCATGAAGACGGCTATGTCGCCTATGCAGTTGGCTTGAAGGGCACTGTCGTTGGCGAGGGGGATTCTTTCTAAGAGGCAGTGGCCGACATTGTATCCGCGATTCGGTTCCATATTGAGACCTTCGGAGATGATGAAGAACCCTGGACGGATGAATAGTTCCGAAGGCATACATGCGGGCGTTGCCAATTACCAAGCGACGTGTCAGATATTGCTCACGGTAAAGGAATGAGAGTGGCCATCTGAAGAAGAGAAGCTCGCGCACAGATTCAGCCAATCCAGTGGAATGCGTTACTCCGGCTCTCATACATTTTTTAACAGAGGTAACTGCTGAGCCATGTACAATGTGTGTACTGTGAGCGGTCTGTCTGGGCGGAATGTACCGTCAGTATTTCTGTAGCGGGCTCACGATGGTCGTAGCCGTGAACGTTGGGCATGTTTGGGCGTTGCCTCGCCTGTCTTGCCTGCGCTGGCACATACTTGGAATCTGCCAAGATG
>VYDA01000318.1 GCA_009843665.1 Caldilineaceae bacterium SB0675_bin_29
CTCCTGTACACGACATGCTGAACCCGTTCCCGGGAATCTCCCATTGTATCGCCGGAGCTGGCCAGCTCAGTCTGAATCTGCCCACCGGCCCGATTCGGATTATAGCATAGGCGTTTTTTCCCGCAAAGTGAAATTTCAATTCTGGAAGGCCGCGCGCATTCGCCAGTTCAGCTCAATATTGCCGGTCGCGATGGGAGGGCAGCAAACAGAAGGTGCACTCCAATATCGGGCCGAACTCTCATATAACTCTGGTAACGACTTCGCCACTGCCAACTCGCGATCCTGAGCGAGTCGAGCGCAGGCCCTCCTCTCTTCTCTCTCCTCGTCCTTTTGGGAGGTCGGGACTTCGGCCCTCCCCTGTGCGGGGGGAGCCCGCAACACCCCTCCCAGCTAAACCACCTTGGCGCCGCGCCGCGATCTCGCGTATATGCCGCAGGTCGCTCACCCACTTCACGCCTCTCAGCCGCTCCAACGGTAAGGCCGGGCCTTGCGCCTGCCCCTTCTTGCCCCAAATCTGGAATGCAAACGCAACTTGGTAAGGAGTTGATTGAAGCCTCAGATTGAGGTACCTTTGAAATGTTTTTGGGCACGAGTCACTCGACGTTTTTCAGTTTGAGTCTCACCCGCTGCGAAAGTTTCACGCCAAGCTGGCAATTCCGGTATAGCACGGCCGTTAAGGGCATTCCTCCCGCTATGCCGCAGTTGCCCACCGCTAACCTCAGGCAAGCAACTGATCGATGACGTCATCAGTTCCTTCGCAACCGCTAAAAGTTTGGCTTCTTTCCCCCTACCACACGGGAAGCCACAGAGCTTGGGCCGAGGGCTATCAGGCCCACAGCCGTCACTCGGTTCAACTCTTCACTCTGGCCGGCCGGTTCTGGAAATGGCGTATGCAAGGGGGAGCAATTGAACTTGCTTCCCAAACGAATGCAGATGAACTCGATCCTCCACCTGACCTGGTTCTGGCCACCGATATGACGAACCTGTCGGCGTGGCTCGCATTAGTGCGTGCGAAGCTGCCGGCACGAACTAGGACTGTTCTCTATATGCATGAGAACCAGCTGACCTACCCTTGGCGCCCCGGTGAGAAGGCTGATCTGACCTACGCAATGATCAACTGGCTGAGTCAGCTCTGCGCCGATCTGGTCCTATTCAACTCCGAATTCCATCGTAGAAGCTGGTTCACAGAACTCCCAAACCTGCTCAAACACTTCCCCGACTACAACCATCTGGACCTCATTGAGGAGGTAGAGTCCCGCGCCAGAGTGATACCGGTCGGCATCGACTTCCAAGAGGAGAATCGCCGTCGCGCCGGAACCTGGACGCCGTTAGTCCTGTGGAATCAGCGCTGGGAGTACGACAAGCGTCCGGACCTATTCTTCAACCTGCTATATAGGCTGGAGGAGACCGGACGCCGATTCAAACTGGCGGTGGCGGGCGAGAACTTTCGAAATGTGCCGGCTGAGTTTGACGAGGCCGCGTCGCGCCTCGCTCATCGAATCGAACATTGGGGTTTCCTACCCTCGAGAGAGGCCTACCTGGAGTTGCTGAAAAAGTCGGACCTCGTCATAAGCACCGCGGAGCACGAGTTTTTCGGAATCAGCATTCTGGAAGCGGTCCAGGCCGGGGCGTTTCCACT
Source organism: Caldilineaceae bacterium SB0675_bin_29 (assembly GCA_009843665.1). Lineage (GTDB taxonomy): Bacteria > Chloroflexota > Anaerolineae > Caldilineales > Caldilineaceae > Bin5. Next base: position 1,640 of record VYDA01000318.1, read on the forward strand.
CCTCCCCAACCGACTCAGCTACCCTGAACTGATTCCGGCCGAACTGCACGCAGCCTGTATCTACTCCGACGAAGAAGAACTTTTCGCGATGGCGTGTCGGCGTCTGGATATGCCCCGGCCTGCCCCTCCTTCCCTGCGCAGGGCAGTGCGCGACGCTTACACCTGGCCGGTCGTATCCAGAGCTTACGACAATCTTTTCGACATGCTGACTGGAATTCCTGTCTCTGACGAGCGCTAGGTTTTTCAGGCGACCAGCATGTCAAGAGGGGGGCTTACCACTCTTTCCGGGCATTCTGGAAAGTAATCTCACGTCTACCGCGGCGTCACCCTTCGCTGTCTCCTCAACTGCAAATTCAACCAGGTCACCTGGCCGCAGGCGGGAAACGTCGTCGAATCGGGAACGGTGGGCAAAGAGGTCGGCTCCATTTGAACGAGATATGAAACCGTAATTTCTACTTGGGCTGTACCACTTTACCAGGCCGCGCTCCCGCTTGCCGGCTGGCAGAAGAAAACCGCATCCCGGGCAAAATGAGGGAGGCTTCTGTCCTTCACGCCCCCTCCGTTTGTCTTCCAGTGTCCAAAGAAACGTGACACCGCAACGTTCACAGACGATCATTTCATCTGAAGACGACATCGTAGCGACTTTCCTGAACTGATTCCTTTCCAGAGCAATCAGTTAGAGGATAACCCCGACCTGCCTGATTTGACAATGCTTTACAGGCCTGATACGATCGTTTGCGAGTTGATTCCTGCAGGTTGTGCGGCGACGTAGCCAAGTGGTAAGGCAGGGGTCTGCAAAACCCTGATCGCCGGTTCGAATCCGGCCGTCGCCTTTAACCGCTCTTTCGAGCGGTTTTCTTGTTTGACGCCAAAGTCAATCCATTGCAATCTAGTAAGAACGATCAATTGATTTTTCTCTTCCGCAATTTCTGTCCTTCGCGCTTGTAGAGTTCATTGGTGTGTTACAATTTAGAGTGCGGTCCCCGCTCTATCGAATCACATTTGCAGCGGGAAGATACTCGTCTCCCTTTGTCTAGCATAGATTTTGCGCTCGTTGAGCAGTCTAGAGGCCTGTATGGCCCGGTGGAGTCACGGAGAGCAGAAGGAAAATGAAGGTAATTACGAGGACGGAGATTTGCTCTGATTTGCGTTGTAATGTTGCTGAAGAACGAGAAGGTTCGAATTGCCAGCGAAAGGTTCGCGCTTCGATTCCCGAATGCTACTCTATAAGCTTCACTTTGAATGCGCCAGTTAACTCGGTGTGGAGTGCAGGCGTGCGGCGTGCCGCGATCACAGCTCTTCTCCTTCTGGTCGTCCTCTTAGCGACGGGCTGTTCCGGCGAAGAATCTGAGGAAGCGGAGCTGGGACTGGAGAATATCCCGTTCGGTTTCGACCAGTTTGAGGCCCCCTCGCTGGACGAGCTAGTGCCAGGGCGACTTGGGCCGCGCCCCAAGGGATCCATCAAGACAGTCGTCGAACATTACATGCAGCAGTACCAGCCAAGCGGCAGTCTGCCGAAACTCTTTGAGACGACTCGCGTTTACGATCGGAATGGCGTACTTCTCGCGGAGTTTTTTGAGGAAGGGCGACGCACCTGGGTCACTCTTGACCAGATTTCTCCTGCCC
>VYDA01000122.1 GCA_009843665.1 Caldilineaceae bacterium SB0675_bin_29
GCCAAGCATAGCGGCAATCCGTTCGAGGTCGCCAGTTTGGAGGTCGAAGGTCAGCCAGTTGGTGGGAACGGCGAGCGAATATCCGCGGGATTCGTCGACAACTGGCTTCCATCCAGACGGGAATTGAGTGGTGGAAACGGGAGCTGGCAGCGGCGAATTGGAGCGATTCGCCACAGATGCCGGAAGGCTTGTGAGCCAAGTCAGATCGGGCGGGGAGGCCGTTGCGGGTTCCGTCCTTGTTGCCGGCGATATTTCCTGCGCCGACAGGGGTCCCGGTATCACGATCATTGAGAATAATAGTGCTACTGTTAAAGCCAAGAGGCGTGATCGGTACATATATTTGGCTCCTTATGCAGCGCAGGCTGGTACTCCGGTTCCGTTGTCAGCAGTTGGAGGAACCTGTAGCCCGTGAAGAGATTCCATAATGAACCCCGGCACAGGCAGCGCGGATGTCAGACGTCTTTTGCGTTCTCAGGAGGGGGCATTTGATCTAACTGAGAAGCCAGAAGGACGGTCCCAGAGACCGCGACGCCATTCGGTGGCGCCGAGGGTTTTGATGCTGTACGCATTCTCGACAAGGCAATCGAATCGATTGCAGTTATAGAGTACAAAACAAGCGGCGCAGACGTCAACCTGACGATGGAATTGCCAGTGCGGCGGCGTATGCAGGATTGGGGCGTGTTTCCGGGCGGGTACGCGGTCGGCGGTCGAGATAGACGTGCGCCCAATGCAGGGGATGGGCGGAAAGGCTTGCAGCAGTGCAGCCGTTGAGGAAATTGGAAGGCGGGTCATTGCTATGCTAGTCTGTTTTCGGGCCGGCAGGCATGGACTGTGAAAGGCCATGGGAACGGCGCAGTATTTTGAGACTCGGCAACCCCCGAGCGATTTCAAAATGGAATACGTACACGACAGAGTCCCCTCTCCTCGCAGTTTCGCGTTCTCCATAACAGGATAGTATGCCCTACCAACCCGCGGCGAATGGGACGCGCGTCCGGTTGGGCTTTCCCGTCAAGGTATTGGGGGCAGCGGGGCTGCGTTCGCATGACAGCCGGCGCTGGCAGAACCAGCCGCACCTGAGCGTCAGTCTGGCCTATCTGCGCGACATATTTCTCTACCTGGAGCGAAGGGAGATCCGGTTTTATCGAATGGCCGGTCAGCTTGCCCCATATCTGACTCATCCGGAGCTGCCTGCATTCCACAATCAGCTCGAAGAGTGTTCGACGGAGCTGGCGGCGATAGGCGATATGGCGCGGGAGCAGAGCGTGCGATTGACGCTGCATCCGGGCTTTTACGTGCAGTTGAGCCATCCGGATCCCGCCCTGGCGGCGCGGTCGGGCCTGGAGCTGGCAGCGGCGACTTCTCTGCTGGATGGGATGGGGCTGGACGGGTCCAGCGTGGTGGTCGTTCACGTTGGGGGCGGCCACGGGGACGTAGCAGCGGCACTGGAGAGGTTCGCGCGTGCGGCCAGTTTGCTGCCGGAAGCGGTGCGAAAGCGCCTGGTGCTGGAGAACGGAGACCGGGAGTTCAGTCTACGTGATGTGGTGTGGCTGCACCGGCGAACAGGGATCCCGGTGGTCCTGGATACGCTTCACCACCGCTGCCACAACCCGGATGCCATCCCGTTGTTGGAAGCGTTAAAGATCGCTGTGGCGACGTGGCCGGAGGGGATACGTCCGAAGATCCATGTGAGCAGCCCGCGCACGGCGGTGCGTACACTTTATCGCGATGGCGATGCGCGCGTGCAGATGCCGTTGGCGCATCAGCACAGCGACTTTCTGCACCCGTTTGAGGTCATTGACCTGCTGGAGGCGGCGGTCGCGGCGCGGTTGCGGTCGTTCGATATAATGCTGGAGGCCAAGGCGAAGGATGTCGCGTTGCTGCGATTACGCGAACAGATCAGCAGGTACGCGCCGAATTTGGCGCGGCATGTACAATAGGGGTAAAGGGCTGGAAATGTCCCAAGAGTATACGGACCCGTACAGTCTCAAGCGGACGGTTCTGGTGGCGGTGGTTAACAACCAAGCCGACCTGCGGCGGGCGGCAGCGGAGGGCTGGTACCGCATTCCGCAGCGGCGGGCGCCGCGGCGGGTGGGCGCGGACTACCTGGCTTTTTATCAGACTGGCGCTTTCAGAAGCGAAGCGGAGGCGCGGACGGTGAGCTACTATGCGGCGATCCGGCGCTATCAGCTGTTGTCGCGGGCTGAGTTGCTGCCGGATGAAGCGGACCATGCGCGGGCGGAAGAGTACTATTTCCGCATTGAGATCGGCCCGCTGATGCGTTTGGCGCGGCCGGTGCCGGCAACGACGTTCAGGCGGTTGACCTTTATTCATACGACGTTGGAGCGTCTGTTGAACGCAGAGGACGTTACGGAGTTGAAGCTTGAGGGTGAACCTTTCCAGACGCTATGGAGCGCGCTGCGGGCCAGCCGGTTGAGGCCGCTTCCCAACCGGTTGGCAGGAGAATGGCCGGTGGACATCGCGCTGCGGGTGCGAAACGGGTATTTGGGCATCCGGCTGGACGAGGCCAGCGATATGCGAGAGGCGCACGGGCCGGCGGACCGCTGGACCATTCTGCGTATTCCCGAAAGCCAGATTGCAGCCGACCTGGAGAGTTGCCTACGGGCAGTCGGGGCGGCGCTGGTGGACCTGGGCGGCTCCTTAGACGCGAAGGCGGGGCGGGAGATTGTGCTGTAGTGCAGGTGTGAACAGGAGAAGGTGGTATGGAACTGAAGGTGAATGGAAAGAGCTATACGCTGGAAGTCCCTGCCGAAGAAAGGTTGCTGTGGGTACTAAGGGACTGGCTGGGGCTGACGGGCACGAAGTTCGGTTGCGGAATCGGTATCTGCGGCGCGTGCACGGTGCATGTGAACGGGGCGGCGGTGCGGTCGTGTCTGATGCCCCTGGCGGCGGTTGCGGGGGCCGACGTGCGCACGATAGAGGGTCTGGCGGCGACGGATGCTGACGGCACGATAAAGCTGCATCCGGTCCAGCAGGCGTTCATCGATCACCAGGTACCGCAGTGCGGGTGGTGCATGAGCGGACAGATCATGCAGGCGGTCTCGTTCCTGGCCCAGAATTCGCAGCCGTCTGAAGAGGAGACTGTTCGAGCGATGAGCGGGAATTACTGCCGCTGCGGCTGTTATGTGCGCATCCGGCAGGCGGTGCAACAGGCGGCCGGAATGGCGGGCGGGGAGGAGGTCGCGACAGGACGCAGGAACGCGACAGTTACGACCCGGTCGAGGCGCGTGACGGCTCGAC
>VYDA01000164.1 GCA_009843665.1 Caldilineaceae bacterium SB0675_bin_29
TGTTTCTGTAGGGGCAGGCCTTGTGCCTGCCCAGGCGTCGCCACCCGCGCCGCCTTCGTAATCCCCTCATTGTTTCTGTAGGGGCAGGCCTTGTGCCTGCCCAGGCGTCGCTACCCACGCCGCCTTCGTAATCCTCTCACTGTTTCTGTAGGGGCAAGTCCCTGTGCCTGCCCTATACGGACCCCAAAGCCCGCAAGCAGTTTCAACCACCGTCAGCAAGATACCCTCGCCAGAATCCCTCCCGCCGAAGACATGGGACCCATACCCGTCCCACGCCACCCGTTAGCAGATCGGCTTCTGTTGTGCTAATATGCGCCTAGTGAATTCCCTCGATTCGTACCCCACTTGGACCAGACTTCAGATACAAAGGAGAAGGTAAGATGAAAGGAAAAAGTTCGGACTTTCTGTCACGCCGCAGTTTTCTGCGCCTGTCCTCATTGGGCATTGGCGCCACCGCGCTGGCTGCCTGTATGCCGGTAGCGGCGCCCGCGGGCGGAGATATGGGAGACGACGACGGCATGGCAGAGCCGACCTCGGTTTCATTCCTGACGCAAGGAGGAGGCGAAATCTCGTTCCTCCGCTACGAGCCCCTGATTGAGGACTTCCAGGCGGCCAACACCGGCATTACCATCGATCCCATCTGGGAACCAGGTGGCGCGATTGAGATTCAGACCAAGCTCTTGACCCTGATCGCCGCCGGCGACGCTCCGGACTCCTACTGGGCACACAGCTACACCAACTCCGGTCAGGCCGTGCGTAACATACAGCTCGACGTCAACCCCTTCATTGACGCCGACGACGACATCAGCGGCGACGACTTTCTCCTGGCCGCCTACAAAGACTTCCAGTACGAGGGAAGACAGATCGGCTTCCCGCGCGAGACGACGAGTACGGTCATAATCTACAACGCCGAGTTCTTCGACGCCGCCGGCATGCCGCGGCCCTCGGACAGCTGGACCTGGGGAGACTTCGTCGAGTGCGCGACGATGATGACACAGGGCGAGGGTTCCGATCGCGTTTACGGCACGGCAGACTGGCACCGCAACCGCAACACTTGGATCAAGATGTGGCAGAAAGGCGGCGACGTGCTCAGCGCGGACCGTACCAAGTTCACCATGAACCAGGAGCCCGGCCTTTCGCAGGTCGTCGAAATCCAGGACTGGCACCGGGACGGCGGCATCCACGTGCCCGCAACGGTAACCGAGGCCGGCGGCTTCAGCACGGGCGACCTCTTCACGACGGGGCGCATCGGCATGTTCCCGCAGTTCTCCGTGTTCTCGAACGTAATGAGCTCGGAGTTTGAGTGGGACATCGCCCACTTCCCGGTGGATGAGGGCGATACGCGGACCACTCGCGTTGCGTCAGCAGGCCACAGCCTCTACAGCGGCACTGAGAATCCCGATGAGGCCTGGCAGTGGATGAAGTTCCTCGGCGGCGAGAATGCGTTCCGCCACTGGGTCGAGGCTACAGGGCTGAACGTACCTTCCCTGAAAGTGGTCGCCGAAAGCCTGCTGGAAACCATGGCAGACGTCCTGCCGCCCAGCGCGCAGATCATGCTGGATGCCTTTGAGTACGGCAGACCGGAACCGGTTGCCGGCGACTGGATCGGCGTCCACCGCGAGGTGCAGCCTGCTCTCAACTCGATCTACGGCATCGAGAAGGCCGATGCCCAGGCAACCCTGGATGCAATTGCCAGCCGTGTGGAAGAGCTGGCCGTTTACGTACCGGGCGTATAAGGAAGACAAACATGATGTTGGCAGTCGCAGCATGACTGCCAACATTCATGACCACTTGTCCCTGCAATGGGCATCCAGGAAGCTCCCGCTGCCAAAGTGAAAAAGAGGCGCAGTCTGCTTTGGTCTGAGGCCAGAGACGGCTACCTCTTTATCCTGCCTTGGGTCTTTGGCTTCATCATCTTTACCGCTGGCCCGATGCTGGCGTCTCTGTACATTTCCTTCACGCGCTGGGAAATCGTCACCCCTTCAGTCTGGGTGGGCGGCGCACAGTATGTGAAGCTCTTCAACGACGACCGCTTCTGGCTCAGTCTCTACAATACAAGCTACTACGTGTTTGTAGGCGTGCCCCTGCATCTCTTTTTTGCCTTGCTGGCGGCACTCGCCGTCAACATGAACCTGCGCGGCATCCACCTCTTCCGCACCGCCTACTATGTGCCCTCCCTGACGCCGGTAGTGGCCAATTCGATCCTGTGGGTATGGATATTCCACCCCGAGTGGGGACTGGCGAACGCCTTTCTGGAGTGGATCGGGCTGGAAGGACTCTACTGGCTCCAGGACCCGAGGCTTGCGAAACCGGCATTGATCGTCATGAGCTTCTGGTCGATCGGCGGCCAGATGGTGATCCTGCTGGCGGGCCTTAAGGGGATCCCCATGGAGCTGTACGAGGCCGCGGCAATAGACGGCGCCAACTGGTGGAGTCGGTTCTGGCGAGTCACGCTGCCGCTTCTGACCCCAGCCCTCTTCTTCAACCTCATAATCGCCATCATTGGCGCCTTCCAGGTTTTCACCCAGGCCTACATCATGACCGAGGGCGGCCCGAACTACTCGACACTGTTCTATCTACTCTATCTTTTCCGTGCCGCCTTTGAAAACTTCCGCATGGGCTACGCTTCGGCGATGGCTTGGGTGCTGTTCATTATTGTACTCACCTTTACCGCTTTGCAATTCATGCTGTCGGACCGCTGGGTCTTCTATGAAGGCGATGTGCGCCGCTAGACCGCCCATCTTGAACTGCCGATGCTATCTGTAAATAGCCGTACCGCAAAGGAACTGATATTCGCCGGGTTCTGGTATGTGGTCCTCAGTTTATTCGCTTTGGTACTGGCCTTACCCCTGGTGTGGCTGCTGTCGACTTCACTGAAGACCGGCGGGCAGACGTTCCTGATGCCGCCAAAGTGGATCCCAGACCCGTTTGTGTGGACCAACTACCCTGAGGCCTTCAGGGCTGTGGCCTTTCACGAGTACTTCTGGAACACGATCCGCATCGTCATCTTTGCTACAATCGGCGCTATGCTGACGGCCTCGCTGGCGGCTTTCGCATTCGCCCGCCTGCGCTTTCCTTATCGTGAAACCCTGTTTATTCTCGTACTCTCGACGATCATGCTGCCTTCTATCGTCACCCTGATTCCGACATTTATCGTATTTCGCACCCGCGGATGGATCGACACCTTTCTGCCGCTGATCGTGCCCCTCTGGGTCGGAGGCGGCGCCTGTAAAAGTTTCCGCTTCCG
>VYDA01000224.1:0-639 GCA_009843665.1 Caldilineaceae bacterium SB0675_bin_29
GCCCCAGGCGGGGTCGACGCTGAAGCCTACCTCAAGCCAGACCGACTCACCGAAGCCGGCGCGGGCGCAGGCGTGGGCGGCGGCGGGATCGACGACCATGAGAAGGGCGGGCTCGTCCAGTCCCAGCGCCAACAGATCGCGCAGGAGGGCGACGCTGTCGCCGGGTGCGCCGCCGCCGGCGCAGTCGGCGGTGTCGACCAGGAGTACGGGTCCCCCTTCGACCCGGCGGCCGCGGGTGACGGCTTCGGCGACGGGCAGATGCTCTACCTCGAAGGCCCAGCGCCGCTGCCAGAACTCGGCGGCGAGCCGTTGGGCCTCGTGCGCGGCCAGCGCGAGGTCATTGTCGGTCACGACGACGGCGCCGCAGCCCATGCCGGGCAGGTCGTTGTAGGGGTGGACCTGGAAACAGGAGACGGAGAGGACGGACGGCTCCTCTTCGAGGCGCCGGGCGCGGCGGGTGAGATGGGCCATAGGTCCGTCGCCGGCGGTCTGGCCGTTGCAGGCGCTGCAGATGATGGGGACCTTGGCCAGGGCGGTCACGGGCGTGACTTCGCCTTTTGCCGCCTGCAACAGCAGGCTGGCGCCGCGTTCGCCGGTGGAGTAGGTGTCGTCGTGGGGGTAGTGGGTGAACGACACGAG
>VYDA01000224.1:649-3244 GCA_009843665.1 Caldilineaceae bacterium SB0675_bin_29
ACGAGGGCGGTGGCCTGATTTACCATGCGCGGGGTTACGTGGGCGTGCAGGTCGAGCGTCATGACGATAGGAAGGTCCGGCCCCACGATGCGGCGCACGGCATCGAGAATGTCGCCTTCCGGGTCCTCCTGGGAGGCGGTAACCATGGAGCCGTGCATGGCGAGGATGAGGCCGTCAAGCGGGAGGGCGGCGCGCAGGCGGGCGAGCAGGGTTTCTTTCAGCTCGGTGTAGCAGGCATCGGTGAGGACGCCGCCGGAGACGCTGCGCGCGGCCAGCAGGGGGAGCGGCTGTGCGCCCTCCTCTTCACAGACGGCGAGGATGCCGGCGACTTCGCAGTCGGTGCCGGCCAGCTGGAGGAGGGCATCGCCCTCATGGATGTAGGAGTTGCGAAAGAGGGCCAGATCGGTCTGCGTGGCGGCGAACTGGTTGCTTTCCTGGAAGATGGAGCCGATGCCGATGCGCATGGCTGTCATTGGATTGCCTTTTCGGGCCCCATTTGGCGCAGGGGGCGCATCTAACATTCGCTGTGGGGAAGGTATCAGATGATACCGATGGGTGCGTTCCAACAGATGAACAGGGGAATTATACCTACGTAATTGGGGAAGGCCAATGTTGGTTCAAATGGGGGCATGAAAGTAGACTGAAGTAGATAACTCATGGGCGTTCAATTTGGGAACGCTCCTTTTTCGTGTTACATATTGCATATGTCATAATGCATAAAGGAGACATGAAAGGTACGAAATCATTGCATGATTCGCACGGATATCCTTGGCATCAAACGAGATATACATCCAAACTGACTATATCATTATGGAGAAAAGCATGTTACGTTCTGCTACTCTATCTTTCGTTCTCGCTCTCGCGCTTCTCGTCGCCGGCTGCGTTGCCATTCCAACCAAGAACGAACCGGCAGCCTACACGCAGGCGCTCGTGCAGGACGCCATCCGCCTCTACGGTCAGGATGGGCGGGTAGCTGCAATCGAGCACTACAGTTCAACCGACAACGTGGACGGGCAGTGGTATGTCTTCATTATAGGTGGAGATGGGTACACTATTGCTCATTTCAACCCGGCAATGATAGGGCGGGACCCGGCGCTGCGCGTGGATTCGACCGGTTACTTTTATGGAGACGACGTACTGAGCGCGACGGAGGCAGGAAAGTGGGTCAGCTACGTCTTCACGAATCCGGACACGGGAGAGGAGACGCGTAAGCACGCATGGGTCGTACGCCATGACGGGCTGTTCTTCGGTTCGGGCTGGTACGAAGAGAACTGAGCTGGCCGGGGAACAGGAAGTGCACGATAGCAGATCATCCAAGTCCAAAACATTCGAAATGGAGACAAACGTGTTTCGTTCTGCTGTCCTGTTTCTTGTCCTTATGCTTGCTCTCCTCGCCGCGGGTTGCGTTGCCATCCCCACCAAGAACGAACCGGCGGCCTACACGCAGGCGCTCGTGCAGGATGCCATCCGCCTCTACAATGAGGAAGGGCGCCAGGCGGTCATCGACCATTACAGTTCGCCTGGAAACGTGGACGGGCAGTGGTATGTCTTCATTATCGGTGAAGATGGGTATACGATCGCGCACTACAGACCGGAGAGTGTGGGGCGGGACCCGGCGCTGCGGGTCGATGCCAGCGGCTACTTCTATGGCGACGACATTTTGAGCGCTACCGAGGTGGGCAAATGGGTCAGCTATGTCCACGACAAGCCGGATACCGGCGAGGTGACGCGTAAGCACACGTGGGTGGTGCGTCATGACGGGCTGTTCTTCGGGTCGGGCTGGTACGAGAAGGAGTAGTGCGGGCGGAAGGGCGCCCACAAGGGGCACCCCTACAGATCGGGCAGCCTCCCAAGGCATCGACCCAGTGAGATACAATTGTCCTGAACCGTGTCAGGGAAATCTTGCACGGAGGGATGAGTGAATGTCGGCTATGGTAGATGTGCCATAGCTACCTTTAACACAATGGAGAAAATCATGAATCGTTCTGTCCCCCTATTTGTCATTCTCGTGTTCGCGCTCCTCGTCGCCGGTTGCGTTGCCATCCCCACCAAGAATGAGCCGGCAGCCTACACACAGGCGCTCGTGCAGGATGCCATCCGCTTCTACAACCAGGAAGGCCTCCAGGCAGCCATCGACCACTACAGTTCACCTGAAATTGTGGACGGGCCATGGTACCCCTTCATTATCGACGAAGATGGGTACACCATTGCGCACTTCAACCCGGCGATAAGAGGGCGGGACCCCGCTCTGTACGTGGATTCGTCCGGCTATTTCTTTGGCGATGAATTAATGAGCACAACTGAGGCAGGAATATGGATCAGCTACCTCGCCTTGAACCCGGAAACCGGCACGGAGATGCGCAAGCACACTTGGCTCGTGCGCTTTGACGGACTGATCTTCGGGTCGGGCTGGTACGAGAAGGAGTAGTGCGGTCGGGAATATCGAAGTGCTATCGTAGATAATCCAAGTCCCAAACAGTCGAAGAGGAGACAAACGTGTTTCGTTCCGTCCCCCTAATTCTCATCCTCGCGCTCTTTGCCGCCGGTTGCGTTGCCATTCCCACCAAGAACGAACCGGCAGCCTACACACAGGCG
>VYDA01000107.1 GCA_009843665.1 Caldilineaceae bacterium SB0675_bin_29
GACCGAACCAATCTGCGTCGCCTACAACGCCCTCGTTGAAAAGACCGCCATGAAACCCGGCGACCTCGTCGTCATCCAGGGCCCCGGCCCAATCGGCATTATGGCCCTCCAGATCGCCCGCATCCGCGGCGCCGGCACCCTCGTCGTCCTCGGCACCGACGCCGACGCCAGGCGCATGGAAGTGGCCGCAGAGCTCGGCGCCGACTACACGCTCAATATCCAGCGCGACGACGCCATGGCCCTCATCGAATCACTGGGCGACGGCTTCGGCGCCGACCTGGTCATCGATGCCACCGGCGTCAGCAAAGCACTGCAACAGTCCCTGGAGCTTGTGCGGCCCAACGGTCGCATCACCAAGATCGGCTGGGGCCCGCAGCCCCTCGATTTCAGCCTCGACCCGCTGGTCGGCAAAGCCGTAACCCTCCAGGGCACCTTCAGCCACCTCTACCCCACGTGGGAGCGTGTCCTGACCCTGCTCTCCACAGGGCAGGTGAACCTGGCCCCCGTCATCGGCGGCATCTATCCCCTCGAAGACTGGGAAGAGGCCTTCGAAAGCATGGAGCACGGCGAAAACGTGAAATCCGTCCTCCGTCTGGACGCCTGACAAGAGAACGTCTGCATCTGTCCGCGACAGAAGCAAGGCAAACCATGGCCTACCCGACGACGAAACCCGCAGACGCGCCTGAACTGACCTGGGAGATCGCCCAACTCTTCCCTGCCCAGGGCCACTGGAGCGAGGAAGAATACTTGGCGCTGGATACCAATCATCTGATCGAACTCTCCCACGGTCAGTTGGAGGTCCTGCCAACGCCAAACCAGTCGCATCAGCTGCTGGTCATTGCCCTGTTTGAACTTCTGCGTAACTTTGTCCGTGAAGGACAGCTTGGTACTGTTCTGCTGGCTCCCATGCGGGTCCAACTCTGGCCGGGCAAATTCAGGGAGCCCGATATCCTGTTCATGCGCACTGAGAATGATGACCATCGATCTGACAGATTCTGGCACGGCGCCGATCTCGTCATGGAGGTTGTCAGCCCCGATGACCCCGAACGCGACAAAGTGACCAAACGCCGCGAGTACGCCCAGGCCGGGATCCCCGAATACTGGATCGTCGACCCCGCCGATGCGTCCATCACCGTACTCACTCTACAGGGACAGGAATACGCACTTCATGGCGAATTCGGCTCAGGCGAGACCGCGACCTCCGTACTGCTGCATTGATTTACGGTGGAATTGGCCGCCGTGTTCTCAGAAGTAGGTTGAAAGAAAGAAAACAATGGTCCTGTCCACGGCAACACCGGACAAAACAGCCGAGCTAACCTGGGAGATCGCTCGACTCTTTCCCGCCCAGGGCCACTGGAGCGAGGAAGAGTATCTCGCGCTCGATACCAACCACCTCACCGAGTTTTCGCACGGGCGGACAGAGGTTCTCCCCTTGCCTACCTTCTCGCACCAAAGGCTAGTTGCACTCCTCTACCTCCTGCTCTTGGGATTTATTGAAGAGCGCGGCCTGGGTGTCGTCATGTTTGCCCCCTTGCGAATTCAGCTCGGGCAAGGGAAATTCAGAGAGCCGGATCTCGTCTTTATGGCCGCCGAACACGCCGACAGACTGGGTGAACTGTTCTGGCAGGGCGCAGATCTCGTCATGGAAATCGTCAGCCCCGACGATCCCGAACGGGACAAAGTGACCAAACGCCGCGAATACGCACAATCAGGCATCCCCGAATACTGGATCGTCGATCCCACCGATGCCTCCATCACCGTCCTCACTCTACAGGGACAGGAATACGCGCCTCACGGCGAATTCGCCTCTGGCGAAACGGCATTGTCAGTCCTTCTGGAGGGCTTCAAGGTCGACGTTGGTGACGTGTTTTCTGAAACCAGCAAATAAAACGCAAACGAAAACCTGAAATCGCCGTTTTTCATCACCCGCGGAGCATACTTTGTCGAAGAAAGAACCGATCATTCAGGTCTCAATGGACGTTACCTCCATCGACGAAGCCCTCGACATGGCCGGCGCAGCCGCACGCGCCGGCGTCGACTGGCTGGAAGCCGGCACGCCCCTGATCCTCGCCGAAGGCCTCCACAGCGTCCGCGCCATGCGCGAGGCCTTCCCCGACCATCCCATCGTCGCCGACCTCAAAACAATGGACGGCGCCGGACTCGAAGCCGAAATGATGTTCCAGGCCGGCGCCGACTACGTCGTCGTCATGGGTGTGGCCCACGACGCCAGCATCATCGAACAGGTCAAAATGGCGCAGCGCCTCGGCGGCAAAGTCATGTGCGATGTCATGCTCTGCGCCGACAAACCCGGCCGCGCCAGAGAAGCCCAGGACATGGGCGTCGACGTCATCATCGTCCACACCGGCTTTGACGAGCGCAACATGATCCCCGGCCTCAGCCCCCTCGACGACCTGTCGCCCATCCTCGACGCCGTCGACATCCCCGTACAGGCCGTCGGCGGACTGTCCGTCGAACAGGCCATCGAAACCCTCGACATGGGCGCCGAAATCGTCGTCTTCGGCGCGCCCCTCGTCATCGCCTCCGACGCCTTCACCGCCGCCACCGACGACTTTGAAGGCCTGCTTCGAGAGATAGTAACCAAGGTCAAAGGCCCGAATGCGCTAGCTGACGGCTAGCCGCCTCTGACACGACTTGGAGAAGAGCTGACGATGAATGCCAGAGCCCCCCGCAACCGCACGATCACGTTGAGTGACACCGACCGCGAACGCTACGGCAGCCGCCTTCTCTCTCTCGAAGGGCCCGCACTGCTTGACGCGATTCTGAACCGCACCATCCATCAGAATACCTTGACAGCATTGGACTATCTGCCCAGCCAGTTCGCAGACCTAATCTTCGTTGACCCGCCCTATAATATTTCCAAGCAGTTCAATGGCCGCAACTTCAACGCCCGCTCGCTGGACGCATATGAGGAATGGCTGGCCGGCTGGCTGCCCAAATTGCCGCGTCTGCTGAAACCGAACGGCTCGCTCTATCTATGCGGCGACTGGCGCTCCTCCTCCGCCATCCACCGGTTGGCCCAACGCTACTTTGTCGTACGAAATCGAATTACATGGGAGCGCGAAAAAGGACGGGGCGCAAGAGCCAACTGGAAAAACACCTCGGAGGACATCTGGTTCTGTACGCTTTCCGACGACTACGTGTTCAACGTAGACGCTGTAAAGCTAACTCGCCAAGTGCGAGCCCCCTATACCGACGAAAATGGTACGCCTAAAGACTGGCAGGG
>VYDA01000046.1 GCA_009843665.1 Caldilineaceae bacterium SB0675_bin_29
CACGGTGGGTCTCAGGAGGGATGCGAAGGGTTATGGTGCCTCGGTAGCGGTGTGTAGATAGCGGCTCAGGGATCGGAGTGCCATCCTCGTCTAGCGTCTTCACGGCGAAAGCGACCACGTCCCGAATGCCTGAGAACGCCTTTTCCGGGGTGTCGTCCAGGTGGCTGAGTAAACCGAACTCCGCACACAGGCCCACGAACATCTCATCCTCATCGGACCAGATAACGCGATAGGTGTAGCGGTCATGGCGATTCATTGCAGTTCCTCCATTAGTTTGTCGATTGCCTTGAGCGCCTGGCGTACCTGGTAGGGCTTGGCCATGCCCCTGATGCGCTGGATATTGACAAGCGGCTCGCCCTGCCAGGGCGTTCGATAGAACAGGTGGCTGCCGCGCTGTCGGGGCTGTCCGAAGTAACGGTCGCAGACCTTGCGGAGATCCTCAAACCGTACGTTTCGGGGGTTCCGCCTGATCTTGTCCAGGGTCTTGTCCATACCCTCATGATAGCAGTATTGCAACCAAATGTTAAGCGACCGGTGTCAGATAGACCGTGCGCGTCTCCGCATCCGTCTTCAACCGGCTCAAGATAGAGCTCGACCGGCCGGAAAAAACTGCCGCTCCCGCGTCAATCGACGAACAAAGTAGACCGCTCCCCATTGCAGGCTTTGACGATCGCTCCGGACTTCTGTATCATCGCCATATCACCGCCAGCACACCACGACCTGAGGAATCCTTGATCGTACAATCCCGGTCTGAGAATTGCGCCTTTCATAAGATGGAGGGAGACTGAACCGGATGATGAAAGCGAAAATACCGCTGGTGCTGGAGCCTCAGCCCGAAGGGGGCTACACCGTCACCTCGCCGCTACTGCCGGAGTTGATAACCGAGGGCGACACCATGGCCGAGGCCCTGGCCAACGTGGAAGACGCCTTTAGCGCGGTTGTGGAGATATACCAGGACAGAGGCCGTCCACTGCCGCCGACCAGGATGATCATCTATCCTCACTCTTAAGAAAAACCCCAGTAGCCTTCGGTGTTCTTCGCGCCCCTTCGCGTCCCTTCGCGGATCAAGCCGTTACTGACCACTGACCACTGACCACTGCCCTTTCGCCCTTTCCATGCTATAATGCCGTCCCATGCAAAAACAGCGAATCGCGTCAGCGGATCCGAGCGACGACGACATCGGCTGGCGCCCATCAGACTGGCGCCAATCAGACTGGGCCACCGACTTCGACGACGGCTGGTTCTGGCAACTTATCCGCGGCCGCAGGTCCGTCCGCCGCTACCTGCCCGAACCGGTCGAGAAGGCGCTGCTCGAAATGCTGCTGACCGCCGCAATCTGGGCCCCTTCTGCCCACAATCGCCAGCCCTGGCGCTTCTGCGTCGTCACCACCGATTCGACCAAACAGGAGTTCAGCGACCGCATGGGCGCCCGCTGGCGCGCCGACCTCAGCGCCGACGGCGTCGACCCGGAATTCATCGAGCGCCGCGTCCGCATCAGCCACGCCCGCATCACCGGCGCGCCCGCCCTCATCGCCGCCTCCCTCTCCCTCGAAGGCATGGACGAATACCCGGACCCGCGCCGCCAGGAGGCCGAATGGCTCATGGCCGTGCAAAGCACCGCCCTCGCCTGCCAGAACCTGCTCCTGGCCGCCCACCACTTCGGCCTCGCCGCCTGCTGGATGTGCGCACCCCTCTTCGTGCCCGACATGGTACGCGATGTCCTCGACCTGCCGCACACCTGGCATCCCCAGGCCCTGATCACCCTCGGCTACGCCGCCGAAGAAAAAGAACGAGAGCGCCTGCCACTCGCCGAACGCGTAACCTGGCGCTGAGCCGCGCCCTACGCAATTCGCAATAAGAAAAACGTTTCCAATGGCCCCCAAACTGGCAAACTCTTCTCCGGTCGTGGCCCTCGCCGGCGGTGTCGGCGGGGCCAAATTCGCCGCCGGCCTGCAGGCAACACTGCCCCCCGCCGCGCTCACTGTCATCGTCAACACCGGCGACGACTTCGAACACTGGGGCCTCACCATCTGCCCCGACGTCGACACCGTCCTCTACGGCCTCGCCAGCGTCAACAACCCCCACACCGGCTGGGGCCGCGCCAACGAAACCTGGGCCGTCCTCACCGAGACCGAACGCCTCGGCGGCGAGGACTGGTTCCGCCTCGGCGACAAGGACCTCGCCCTCCATCTCCTCCGCAACCAGTGGCTCAAAGCCGGCCTCACCCTGACCGAAGTCACCGACCGCCTGCGCCAGAAGTTCGACGTCCCCTCCCGCATCCTGCCCATGTGCAACGAACCGGTACGCACCCTCGTGCACACCGACGAGGGCGACCTCCCCTTCCAGGACTACTTCGTACGCCGCCGCTGCGAACCCACCTTCCGCGGCCTCACCTTCGTCGGCGCCGCCAAAGCAACCCTCCCCCCCGAGGTCGCCGCGTCACTGCGAGCCGCGGCCCAGATTATTATCTGCCCCAGCAACCCCTACCTCAGCGTCGACCCCATCCTCTCAGTACCCGGTCTGCGCCAGCTCGTACAGGACAGCGACGCGCCCGTGCTCGCCGTCAGCCCCATCGTCGGCGGACGCGCCGTAAAGGGTCCTGTAGCCAAAATGATGCGCGAAATGGGCCATCTCAACCACCTCCCGCTCACCGTCGTCAACCACTACGCCGGCCTCCTCGACGGCTTCGTCCTCGACCAGCAAGACCGCGACGAGCAAAGCGTACTTCCCCTGACCGCCCTCACAACCGACACAATCATGACTGACCTGCCCTCCAAACAGCGCCTGGCCGCAGAGGTCCTGCAGTTCGGCCACAGCCTGCGAGGCGGCAACCGCACGGCAAATCGGCCCCGGCACCAAAATGACGAATAACGCGCAAAACAGGCCGCGCCTCTGGGTAGTCGTCCCCGTCAAACCCTTCAACGAAGGCAAAAGCCGCCTCGCCGCCCATATCACTCCCCAACAGCGCCGCGCCCTCAACCGCGAACTCCTCATCCGCACCCTGACCGCAATCAACCAGGCCCACCTCGACGCCGAGATCCTCGTCATCAGCCGCGACACCCACGCCCTGGCCGTGGCCAAACGCGCCGGCAGCCGCACCCTGCCCGAAAAAAGCCAGCCCTGCACAGCCCCGCCAAACGCCTGCACCCCTAGTGACACCGAGTCAGAACCACAGCTCAACGCCGCCCTGACCCAGGCCGCCCGCCACGCCGCCGCCCACGGCGCTACCAAACTCCTCGTC
>VYDA01000574.1:0-2833 GCA_009843665.1 Caldilineaceae bacterium SB0675_bin_29
GATTGGCAATGGCGCCGTTTCCAGTGCCAGGATCAGGCCTGAGTAGGCGTAGAGCGCCTGCGCCTTGTGTCAGTTTATGCTCAGTGCGTCCGGCGTCGGCAGCAACAACTCAATGGCGGTCACCCCCACCACAAAGAGCAGGCGGCGCAGGTCGAAAACCTTCCGCATGCCTGCTTGAATCGGCTGCTGTAGGACTCGGAGGGGTGTACCGTGACGCTGCAGACGTCGTTTGGAGGTTACAGTACGGGTGGCCACCCGCTCTCGGATCAGAGCGTTGCGTTCAGCTTGGGTGGGTGGCCGCATCGGCGCAGTCGGCTCCGCCGGCTCTTCAGGACCGCGCCGCCCGTCTCCGCGTGCATTTGCTCCAATTGTTGGGCGGGGCAAGGAGGATTTCAGTCTGGCGCGGTTATAGGACATTTGTAACGACGATTCGTATGGGTAGGACCGCCCTTGTTGGCAAGCGTAGAGTTGTGTGCGTCAATCACAACCCCGGAAAAACGGATTCGCCAGCCCTCTAACTGGAACTACACTGACGCAGACCGTAAAGAGCAGAAGACAGACCGGGTGCGTATTCCAGAGTCTTGCGCAGCCAGGGAACGCCCAAGTCGCACTCCTGCGGCTTCTTAAGAACGTGAGACAGTCCTAAAATCAAAGTGAATTGGGCATTGAGTTCATCTTCATCCAGGAAGCTGGCGGCGCGCTCCATCGTTTCGGCTGCGCTCTCGTAGTTGAGACGGCGATAGTACGCCATGCCCAAATGGGCCAAAACGAGGCCGTTTTCGGGTTCCAACTCCGCCGCCCGACGTAATATCCGCAACGCCTGCAGAAAGTCGTTGCTCTGCCACAACGCCCAACCGAGCGCGTCGAGCGCGAAAGCAGTCTCTCCCGCCTCTACGGCCCTTTCATAGCTCTCAATGGCAAGTCCCCACTCTTCCTGGTGCTCGTATTGTCTTCCCAATTCAATGAACAGATCGGGCCGGTTTGGCGCAAGTTCAACGGCCCGTGCGTATTCGGCGATGGCCCGCTCAAAGTCCTTCTGTATTTCATATAAGTAGCCAAGGTTGCGGCGGGCCATCACATTCGAGGGATCGATTGCCAGGGCTTCTTCCAGATACTCCGAAGCGACTGGGTAGTTCCCAACATCACTGTATATCTCGCCCAGAACGGCCAGCACATCTGGATTGTCCGGCTCCAGTTCTAGTGCCTGGAATGCAAAGTCGCTGGCCGAATCGTAGTTCCCGCGCCAGTCCAACACGCGCGCGTGCATAGCCAGCGCCGCCACATTCTTGTCCTCCAGCCGCACCGCTTTCTGCGTGAGAACGTAGGCCTGTTCGACCTGTCGCGCCATCAGGTGAAGTTTTGCCAGGGCAACCAGGGGGTAAGCATTCTCCGGCTCCAGTTCGGCCATTCGCTCGAGCGCAGCCGCGGCCTCGCTGAAGTTGCCGGCGGCGATGTGCGCTTCCGCCTTCGTCTGATAGTAGAGCGCGCTCGGAGTGGGGGTCGTTGCCGGTGGCGGCGGCTGCCTCACAAGCCAGTCCGGGCGTTGAATGTACAGATAGACGGCCAGAAGCAGAACCAGTCCGCTCCAGACGAAACAACCTCTGCGGCGTCGGCGGCGCGGCCTGTACGTCCAGTCAAGATCCATACCGGGTTAAGTATAACGCAAGAGGGCAGCTTCCTGTCTATCCCGATTCCGACCGCACCGACAGGCAACCGCCCTATCTGCACATGTTGAGGTTGAGATGGAGGGAGGGAAGCCAACTCCGAAGAACCCTAAGGACGCAAACCCGCGTCCCCGTGCGCGTACAGTTCCAATACCACCGAAGCCTCTGGCTGAATGCTGTCTACAAGGGCTGTGATGTTCTGGCCGGGTTGCAAACTTGACCGCTTCTCCCGTCGGTGATTCCGGCGGATCGCATTGCGCCCTGCATACGCGCGCTGCTGAAACCAGTACACGTAGTCAACGCTGAACTCCAGCGGGGTGAAGTTCAGGCTCCTGATCTGTCCGGGAACAACTGTTGTGGACACCAGAATCCGGCGAAAGTGTTGCACTCGCCAATAGAAGGTCGGCGCCGCTAACAAAAGGACGGTTCCTGCTCCCGCTACCAGCAGCGGAATCTCCGCTCCTTCAAACACCAACCTGTCCATGTTGCCGCGCCCAAACACACTTCCGAAGAAGCCAACCGGGAGATAGCCGAGTGTCAGAACAAGCGAAGCAGGAATGACGGCGCCCAGGACAAATATCATACTGACGATCGCCGGCAAGTCCAGGCTGAGAAGACCTGCCAGCGTCAGGTCATGATTGCTTGTATGGATCTGATAAGGATGATTTCGAGGAGAGTTGCGCATGCTGTTAGGGAGCGGCCGCCGTCCATGCTGGCGGCAATCGAAACGTCTAAAGAGGAGCGGGCATGCTCTGCCTGTGCCGCTCGATGATCTTTGGCAGACTCTTCAGGAGTAGCTCGACCTGCTCAGCGTCGTTACTGTACCCAAGGCTTAGCCGCAGGCCTCCTGCAAGCTCCTCGACGGGAACGCCTACCGCTTCCAGGACGTGACTGGGCTTCTGGCGGGCGCTCGTGCACGCACTTCCGCTGCTGGCAGCGATCCCTGCCAGATCCAGAGCGATCAATATACCCTCCGCCTCTACGTCACGAATCGTGAAACTCGCGTGGTTGGCCAGCCGTTTAGTGGGACTGCCTGTCAACCGCGCCCCCGAGACCTCTTCCAGCGTATGGCCTATGATCCGGTCCCGTAGCTGGCGCAACCGGGCCATCTCAGTCTCCCGCTCAGATTCGAACAGAGCCAGCGCAGTAGCCAACCCTACGATGCAAGG
>VYDA01000574.1:2843-3240 GCA_009843665.1 Caldilineaceae bacterium SB0675_bin_29
ATTGTGAGTATCTGCCCGACTCCCTCCCTCATGACTGGAGCATGTAAGATATGGATGTAACGTTGTACCTTTGCGCAGGTACAGAAAACCCACCCCTTTCGGTCCGTAAAACTTGTGCGCACTGGCGCTGAGCGCGTCCACGCATAACCCGTCGACATCAAGCGGCAGCTTCCCCGCCGCCTGTACCGCATCCGTGTGGAACGGCACATTTCGTTCCCGGCATAGTTCGCCCAATTCGCCGATTGCTTGCACGCTGCCAATCTCATTGTTGGCATACATCACGCTGACCACCGCAACGCTGGAGCCGTCGCCAACTTCCCGCCCCAGGTCCTCTGCGCTGACCAGGCCATCGCCGTCCACGGGCAGCAGAGTCAACTCGAATCCAAAAGAATCGCGC
>VYDA01000111.1 GCA_009843665.1 Caldilineaceae bacterium SB0675_bin_29
GTCAGAAGCTGGCATCACCGTCAATGTCAATCCAATGCCGCGCGCTGCCTATCAGGAAGGCAAAAACCAGGGCACGCACACCTCGGCGCTCGACACACTCTTCCCCTGGACGGCCGAGCCTGGCTACTTCATGGACATCCTGCTGGGTTGCGCCTCCTACGGCAATCGCTACAGCGGTGTCTGCTTGGAGGAAGCAGATGACTTGATCCGCCAAGCCGGCACAACCGTGGATGAAGATGCGCGTTTCGAACTGTACAGCCAGGCTCAGCGCCTGCATATCGACAATGCTTCCTGGATCTGGATTGGCGCCCGTTACTTCAATCTGGCCATTGGTTCCGATATTGAAGGCTATGTTGCCTTCCCCGATACCCGCACGCGCTACTGGCACCTCTATCGCGATAGCGAGTAGCCCAGGGACATGGCAAAGGTAGTTCGCAGCCACTTGACCGGTCGGGCGGTGTCGCCGGGTCGAGTGGCAACCTGAACCAACCTGCTCAACTCTTGAGATACAGGTACCAATACAGAAACAGACAGTGCCGGGGACATTTTTTACAAAACTTGCAGTCCTGCGACGAAGTTGACACCGTCTCCGGCGCTGTCCTGTCTACCGTTCAGCATCATGACCTGCTCAAGGCTGCCAGGCACGTGGTTCCCAAGAAACTGAGCCAGCGGTATATCTTCGACTTCTGGTATCCGTTGGCGCTCAGTTGGCTGATGATGAGCATCGCCGACCCTGTCGTGAGTGCCGGAATCACCCGTCTTCCCCAGCCGGAACTGGAACTGGCCGCATTCGGAGTGGCCCAACCGATCGCAATCCTCATGGAAAGCCCCATCATCTATATGCTGGGCACCGGGGTGGCCCTGGTTCGCAATCGCGCCATGTACAAGCTCGTGTGGCGCTTCATGCTTCACCTGTCGATCCTGATGACCGTAGCCAGCGCTCTGCTTTTCTTTACACCCGCCTACCACGTCATGACCCGCACGCTTCTCGGCCTGACGGAGGATGTAGCGGCTGCCGCCCGTCCTGCCATGCAGCTTCTCCTGCTCTGGCCTGCCGCCATCGGTCTGCGCCGCTTCCTCCAGGGCGTACTCATCCGACATGGCTACACGCGCCATATCACCTGGGGAACGATGTTCCGGCTTGCCACCTTGACCGTCACCATGGCCGTCGGCGCCTGGTTCGGAGGTCTGCCCGGCGCCGTCCTCGGTGGTCTGGCTATGGTTCTCAGCGTAATCGTCGAGGCAATTGTGATCGCCTGGTGGGCACGGCCGATTGTTCGTACTCACATCTTTGACAAAGAGGAAGCTCCCGATCAGCGCCAGCCTGACATGACCTATGCCGGAATGTGGCGCTTCTACCTACCCTTGGCCGCAACCGACGTCATGCGCGTCATCTCCCGTCCTCTCGTCGTCGCCGGCATAGCCCGCTCTGCCATGCCCGCCGCTTCCCTGGCCGCCTTCCCCGTTGCTTTTGGCCTGGGTATGTTCTTCTCCAGCCCCATGCGCGCCTCCCATGAGGTCGTCATCGCCCTCCTCAAGGACGAACGAACTTACCAGGCCCTGCGGCGCTTCATCGTCATTTCCGGTGCGCTGCTGAGCCTCACCATGGCCGTGCTCGTTTTCACCCCCTTGGACCACTTCTACTTCACCGTCCTCTTGGGTGTGCCGGCCGACATCAAGCCTCTGGCAGCACTCGGCGCCCATTTCATGGTACCGATAACCTTCCTGATGGCTTGGCAGAATCTCTATCGCGGCCGCCTCATGAATCGCCATGATACCCGCTTCATTCAGCTTGGTATGGCGGTCAACATGGTCAGCATGTTACTCGCGTTGACAATCGGCGTCTCGGTCGGGCTGGCCTCTGGCGTCGTTGTGGGAGCGGCTTCAGTCATTCTTGCCCATACTGTGGAGGTCGTAATTCTGAATACAGCCAGCCGGCCGACCGACACTTTGTCGGACCTGCAGCCGACCAGCGCACACTAGCGACCCGAATCGAAACGGCTCGAACCGTCGCACGCATACATTCCCGGAACCTCCGGCCCGCAGGCCGGACCGGTTGCGCCAAACGATTCTCTACGCGACACTGAACACAAAGGAGTTGTTAACATGGCAAACTTCGAACTCGCAGGCCTGAGCGCCGCGCCAGGTGAAGTCGTAAAGGGCCACCTCGGCCACGTCACCCTGGCCGATGGCAACAAAGTTGGTGTGCCTGTTGTAATCGTGAATGGCGTCGAAGATGGCCCCACGTTGGTGGTCACCGCCTCCATCCATGGCACCGAAATCAACGGCACCGGCGCCCTCCTCAAAACCGTACGCGCCACCGACCCCCAGCAGCTGAAAGGGCGCCTCGTTGCCATAACCGTCGGCAACCCCTTCGCCTTCCAGGTCGGCTCCTACTTCTCCCCCGTAATCGCCCCCACTGGCGACGGTATCAACATGTCCTCCGCTCCCATGTGGCCGGCCGACTCCGGCGGCACCGTCACCCTCCGCTTGGCCGGTGTGATCGGCGAAGCGCTAAAGGTAGCCACCCACTCCATCGACGTCCACTCCAATCCGCCCGATGCCATCCCCTTCACACTGATTCGCCGCGACGCCTGTCCCGACGAAAACGTACTCAACGAAATGGAAAAGATGGCGGAAGCATGGGGTTTCACAGTCATCGATTCCCCCGGCCGCTCCGCCACCGGCGTCGTCGGCAGTTCTCTGGCCCACGGCATCCCCTCCATGACGCCCGAGCTGATCGCCGATTTCTTCCTCTGGGAGGACAACACGAACTCCGGCCAGATCGGGATCACCAACACCATGAAGGCCATCGGCATGCTGGAAGGCGACATCGTTCCCCAGGCAACGCCTCCCATGCAGGGCGACTTCTACATGGCCGACCGCCTCACCTCGCACAAAGGCGGCCTCATGTGGATCAAGCACCCCCCGGGCACCTTCCTGCGTGAGGGCGACACGGCCGTCGACATGATGGACGTCTGGGGCGACCTGATCGAAGAAGTCAAAATGCCCTACGACGGCTACTGCTGGTCCTTCACCGGCGGCGTCGGTTACACGCAGGTCGTGCCCGAAGGCACCCAGATCGCCTTCACCTTCCGCGAACGCTGACGACATGGACCGAAACTCCCGCTTAGCTATTAACGACTCCTTTGTCAGTTTGCCATCCAAAGTGAGGTGCGAGGTTGGTTTCTCTCTCCTCTCTTCTCTATTCTCTTTCCTTTGGGCGGTCGGCCGCAAGC
>VYDA01000023.1:0-352 GCA_009843665.1 Caldilineaceae bacterium SB0675_bin_29
CCGCCCTCCCCTGGCCCCCGCTGTCGCCGCGCCTTTTCGTCGCTCTTCCCCAACGCGCCCAAAAGACGCGCGCCCTCCTTCGCCGTGATCTTTCCCTCTTCAATCATCTTCAAGACTCGTATCCGCTCTTCCGCTGTAGCCATATCACCCCTCTCCTGCCCTCACCGCCCAGCTATCTCTTCGTTGCCCATGGTGGCCCTTCGTGGACAGACCAAATCCCTCTCATTTCTGGCGGTTCCCCGTCTCCCCGCCAGTCAGAACCACCCCAAAAAAAGCCCCCCCCAACCCCCCCCTCGCGCCCACCCCCCCCCCCCCCAGAAAAAGCCCCCCCCCGCCCAAAAAAAACACCCCC
>VYDA01000023.1:362-2822 GCA_009843665.1 Caldilineaceae bacterium SB0675_bin_29
AGTCAGAACAGACCCTAATACTGCCCCAGCAACCCGCGCCTGCGCGCAACCCGCTCCCCCCACAGAAATACGCCCCAACCGGCAAAAAGAAAGACCGCCGTATGCACCGTCAGCCACACCAGGCTCCCATCCTGCCACACGCTGGCCAGCGACAGGTCGTCCAACACAACCCGCCGCAGCACGTCGATCCCCTGCGTTGACGGCAGGCTGCGTGCAAACGCCTCCAGCCAGCCCGGCATCCGTTCCACCGTCAGAAAAGAGCCATTGAGGAACAACAGCATATTCGAAAGCAAGTTGCTCAGCGCATTCACCTGCTTGAACACCAGCGTCGCACCGCCCAGAAAAAATGCGAAACCATACAGCCCCACCAGGGTCAGCGCAAAGACCGGCACACCTTCCGGGCGAAGCGGAATCCGGATCCCCAACACCAGCATCAGGATCCCGCCAATCAGAATGACCATGCCGCTGCTGATGAATATTGAAGCCACCGACCGCCCCGCCAGCAGTAGACCCGACGGCAGCGGGCTCATGTACATCTGCTCCAGCGTCCCCGTCTGTGTTTCCTCACGGATCCCCTGACTCATGTCCGAAATCGCAAACGCCGCGAAAAACCATGTCAGGTATCCCAACAGCGCCGGCGCCATCTGCTCCGGCTCCGGCCTGCCGCCCGAAACAAAGAAGCTGATGCCCACGAAAAGAAACCCCATCATGAACGTCTCAAGCATGAAATTGAACCGGTACGACCACATTATGATCAACCGCTTCTGGCACTCATTGAGTAGTACCGTCCCCGTCAACACCATCGCATTACCCTCTGCCTTCAGTGCCAGCGGGCCGGCCGCCCGCTTCCAGCTCCAATCCACCGTCCTGCCCACCCGTCTCCTCCGCCCGCTCAATCAGCTCGACAAAGATCTCCTCCAGGTTCGGCTCCGCCGGCGAAACGCTGATCAAATCCATGCCCGCCGCCCGCGCCCGCTCCACCAGTTCGAAAACCGACAGTTCGCCCCCAACCTCTCCCGCCAGGACCGTGTGCCCGTTCTCCCGGCTGGCCGTGAATCCGGGGAAAGCCCCGCTCTCCTCCGCCTCCACCATGCCCCGCAGTCGCAGCTGGTAAAACTCCCGCCGGAACAGGTCGAGCAGCTCCCCCGTGGGACGGTGGGCCAGCAGCCGCCCGTGGCTCATGATCGCCACCCGGTCGCAGAGACTCTCCGCCATGTCCAGCTGGTGCGTCGTCAACACAACCGTCTTGCCCCGCTCCTCAGCCAGTTGAATAATCCACTCCTGTACCGTGCGCGACGCATGCACGTCCAAACCCAACGTCGGCTCGTCCAGCAGCACGATCGGCGGATCCGCGATCAACGCCGCCGCGATCGCCACCTTCTGCTGCATACCCCGGCTGAACTCGCCAACTGGGTCCTTCCGCCGCTCCCACAGGTCCAGCTCCCGCAACAGCTGCTCCGCCCTCGCCTTCAGCATCTTGGTCGACGAGACCCCCTTGATCCGCCCGAAGTAGAGCAAATTCTGCCACGCGCTCATGCGCCAGTAGACGTTGCGCGTCCCTTCCAGCACCGCCCCGATCTGCCGCATCGCCTGGCCCCGCTGCTTGCCCACGTCATATCCGTTGAGCCGCACCGTGCCCGTCGTCGGCATCACAAGCCCGCACGCCATCTTCAGCGTCGTCGTCTTGCCCGCCCCGTTCGACCCCAGAAATCCAAAAACCTGCCCCGACTCCACCGTCAATTCCAGCCGGCTCACGGCCTCGACCTCATTGCCGCCCCGGCTGCGGAAAACCTTGCTGAAAGACTCGATTTCAATCGATGATTTCTTTCCAGTTTCCAGTTCAGTCCAATCCGATTACCAACAGCTCTTCCTTTTCGTTCTTCCCCTCATACAACCGTAGGAACTCCAGCGGCATGCACGATTCCAGAAAGCGCTCCGGCGGAATCCCATCCGGACGGCGGCCTTGCTCTATGAATTGGAACGCCTGCGACCAGCTCAACTTCTGCTGAAAAATCGCGCCGATCAGCGGCAGAGGGATCGGAATGCGCAGGTCCAGAACACTCGACTTCTCACTTGCCAGGCATTCGTACTTGTAGATGCGGAACCAGAAGAAGAGAACCCTCCTCCAGAACGTACTGCTCGGCTGTCGGCTGCCCTCCTGGACCTGCCGCACAATCTCCTGCAGACCCGCCTGACCGCCTTCCCTCGCCTCTGTCACGGCACCGCTGCTTCGGACCTCGATTGCCGCCGGAAAACGGGCTGGCAGCCGGTTGTCGCTATCCTGTTTGTCCATGTCCATCTTCCCCCTTCATCTTCATCTGGTGGCCTTCGCGCCCCTTCGCGTGTCTTCGCCGATCAAATGGTTTTGTCTATCACAACACGCAAGCGAGAAACATCTCTTACAGGCCTGCCGGCTCTCCGTTTCTCCTGCACTCGGAACCGCCTGACCTATATGTCAAC
>VYDA01000023.1:2832-3238 GCA_009843665.1 Caldilineaceae bacterium SB0675_bin_29
CCACCTCAACATCTACCTCCACATCCACGTCCACGTCGATATCCTCAAAGTCAGTCAGCGGCTCTTCGTCTCGCACAGCAGCCCCGGACGACGGCGAATCCGTGTCAAAGCTGAAACTCCAGCTACGGGCGTCCTCCCAATCTCCCTCAGCCGCCCTCTTGCCCGCCGCCCTCAGCGTCCTCCGCAGCGTCTTGCCCAGCGTTCGAGAGGCCCGTCGCTGTGCGCGCGCCGCCGCTCGTGCCCCTCTTGCTCCTTCTTCTTCGCCAAGTCCCCTCAGTATGCCCGCCGAATCCAGATGCACGCTGCCCCCGGCAGTCACAGAATAACTGCTCTTCCCCGCGCCGGCGCGGAACGAATGCACGCCCGGACCGCGCGCGACCATCGTCGTGCCGCCTTCAACAGTAAG
>VYDA01000502.1 GCA_009843665.1 Caldilineaceae bacterium SB0675_bin_29
CCATGGAGCCGGTCACTATCATCGCCACCTCCGGCATGCCCGTCAACACCTTCGACAATGCCTTGGAACGGTCCCTTGAAAGACTCCCCAACATCGCCATGGAGGTAAACGCCAACAGCTGGGGCGAAGGCGGATGGGACGGCTACTCCGATACAATGCTGACTCGCATCGCCGGCGGCGAACAGATCGACGTCATCATGATCGCCATCGAAGGGCTCAGACTCCTCACTGCCAAGAACGTCCTCGAGGTGCTGGACGACTTCTTCGCCGCAGATGAGCCCGCCAATGACATCCTCCACAACGACATCCACGTCACCCTGCGCGAAATGCTCCAGGTCGATAGCAAGCAATACTTGTTCCCCTTCTCCTGGAACAACATGGTCATGTACTACAACACCACCGTCTTCGAGGAAGAGGGTCTGGATCCGCCCCCGACCGACTGGACGTGGGACGATTTCCTCCAAACCTGTCTCCAGGTCGCCAACGTCACCGGCGGCGCCGATGACCGCTTCGCCTACTCCTTCTGGGGCGCAAGCATGTTCGGCATGTGCGCCTGGTACTTTAACAATGACGCCTCACCAATTTCGGATGACTGGTTGGACTCCAACCTGCTCGACCCCAAGGTCGCCGAGACACTTCAGTTCTTGGCCGATCTTATCCTGGAGCACAAAGTCGCCCCCAACCCCGAAGGCTGGGATGAATGGGCACAGTTCCACGCCGGCAACCTTGTCATGCGCACCTGCGGTCGCTGGTGCATCGCCGGTACCCTTGAAGCAGAGTTTGATACCTACGACATCCAGTATCAGCCTCATAATGCCGGTCCGCTCAAGACCGTAGCCGGCACCGAAGGCTGGGGCGTCTCCACCTCCAGTGAGAACCCGCAAGAGGCCTGGGAGGTCGTCAAGCACCTTTCCCACTCCGACACCTCCATCGACTTGGTCAAGGTCGGAGGTAGCATCCCCGCCCTGCGCTCGGTCGCCGCAATGCCCGTCTTCGCCGAATACGGCCCGCCCAACACCGCGCTCTTCTACGAATCGCTCGACTTCGCCGCCACCGTGCCGTCGCCCACCAACTTCAATATCGTCGAACCAATCCTCAACCGGAACTACGCCACCATCTGGAACGGTGAACGCACCGTCGAAGAAGCGATGCAGGCTGCCCATGACGAGCTGCAGCCAGAAATGGACAAGCTTAAGCAGGCATAACTGCCCCCACTTAAGTATGTCAGGTTGCCGGCGGCAAGGGATTCATGGACCCCCTTCCGCTCGGCAACCCTCTATCCTGACCTATCCCGATAGGACGCCCCATGACTTCAACAGCGCTGCCTGACGACGGAATCGACAGGCAGGCCAACCCCCAAAAGGGGACCACTCTGGCGCGGCGCGAAGCATGGGCCGGCTATCTCTTTGCCACGCCCGCCCTGCTCGGGCTCCTGGCATTCACCGCCCTGCCTATCATCGCCTCCCTTGTCCTCATCTTTCTGCACTACGACCTCTTGACGCCGCCCAAGTGGGCCGGCGTCGAAAACCTCACCCGCCTCACGTCCGACTCCAGATTGTTCAAGATATACTGGAACTCCCTGCGGCTCACGGTCGGCGCCACCTTCCTCAACAACGTCCTCGGCCTCCTCTTGGCCGTGGGCCTCAACCGCGCCATGCCCTGGGGCCTTCGCTATCTCCTCCGCACCTCTATCTTCTTCCCCGTCATGACCACGACCGCTTCCCTGGCCGTTGTCTGGCGCTTCCTCCTCACCCAGGACCGCGGCGTCGTCAACTTCCTTATCGGCCAGATCGGCCTGGACCCAGTACCCTGGCTCAGCAGCTCAGCCTGGGCTCTCTTCTCCGCTATGATCTACGATGTCTGGAAGGCCTGCGGCTATCTGATGGTCATCTACCTGGCCGGCCTCCAGGGCATTCCCGCCGTCTACTACGAAGCCGCCCGCATCGACGGCGCCGGATTCTGGCAACAGTTCCGTAATGTAACGCTCCCTCTCATCTCGCCTACAGCCTTCTTTGCCATTGTCATCTCTCTCATCGGCGCATTTCAGATCTTCGACAACGTCTATGTACTCACCGAAGGCGGCCCGGGGGACGCCTCCCGCGTTATCGCCATGTATATCTACGAAAAGGCATTCCGCGGCTTCGAGATGGGCTACGCCTCTGCCGTTTCCTTTACCCTGTTTGTCATCCTGATCACGCTCACTCTGCTGCAGTTCCTCGGCGCACGGCGCTGGGTTCACTATGAATAACGGGCTGCCCTGCTCGACGCGGCCCCACCAAACGAATTCCGAAAAAAGACCAGTCTGATGGCAACGACAACAGGTCCCGCCGCCGAGCCGGTTACAATCCGCAGATCTTATAGAAAGTCCGTCTGGCTCCGGCTCGGCGAGGCCCTCCTGTGGCTGCTCCTGATCGGCATCGCCATCATCGAGATCGCTCCCATCAGCTGGATGTTCTCCACCTCGCTGCGCGATCCCAAGAACTCCTTCGATCTCCCGCCCGACTTCTGGCCCACTGCCCTGCACTGGCAGAACTATCTCGCCGTCATCAACTCTCCCGACATCGAGTTCATGCTGTTCTTCTGGAACAGCCTCAAGATCGCACTCATCGTCACCGCCGCCCAGCTCCTCACCTGCTCGATGGCGGGCTACGCCTTCGGCCGCCTGCGTTTCTTCGGTCGCGACATCCTATTCGGCCTGTTCCTTGCCTCCCTGATGGTCCCCGCGACCGTCACCCTCATTCCCTCCTTCATCATCATCCGCTCTCTCGACCTCATGAACACGCACTGGGCCCTCATTCTCCCCAGTGTGACCAGCGCCTTCGGCGTCTTCCTCCTCCGCCAGCACTTCAAGTCCTTGCCCGAAGAGCTCCTCGACGCCGCCAAGATCGATGGCGCCGGTTACCTCCGCATCTATTGGCAGATCTTGCTCCCGCTGACGGGCCCTGCGCTCTCCGCTCTAGGCATCTTCACTTTTCTCGCCTCGTGGAATAACTTTGTCGGCCCCCTGCTCTTCCTGCGCGACTGGGATAAGTTCACCTTCCCCATCGCCATCGCCACCATCCGCGGCTACATGGGCTCCGGCAACCAGTCCGAGGTTCTCGCCGGCATCATGATCTCCATCTTTCCACTCCTTGTCTTCTTCCTGCTGGCGCAGCGATGGATCGTCCAGGGCGCGGCCATTACCGGTCTGAAGGGATGACGACGCAGCAAGGAATCACCCACACCACATACCTCGTA
>VYDA01000126.1 GCA_009843665.1 Caldilineaceae bacterium SB0675_bin_29
CCTGTTCCGGAGCTTTGTGGCAGACATCGCCGCCATCACGCTGAATCTACCGCCCATGACGCGGGCGGCGCGCGTCCTCGACGGGGGGGCCGGCGGCGCGCTCGGACTCTTCTTCGCGAATGCGCTGGCGGATGGGCTGCCCGGTTGGGGCGGGTGGATGGTAATTCTTGTGGTGGCGCTGTCGGGTTTGACGCTGCTCACCGGCCGCCGGTTCTGGAATGGTCTCTGGGCTGGGAGCGGCGCGGTGGGTCAGGATGTCCGGGGAATCCTGCAAGAGTTGTGGCGGCAGGAACGGCACAGAGAGCTCTTCAGAACCAGGAAGCTGGCCAGAAAGGAGCGAAACGAGACCCACGCCCCCGCACCTCACTCCGCATCGCTTTCCCCCGTAGCGCAGGCAGGCCGCGCTGCCGAAGATACACCCTCGATGCCGTCGGAAGAGTTTGCCGGCTCTGACGGTCAGGTTTCGGCGACGGGCGCCGACCGACAGTTGAAAGACAGAAACGGGAAGGTTGAACCGGCGTGGGAACTCCCGCAGTTGAGCGATATGTTGGACTTCTGGGACCGGTCGATCGACAGCGACGATCTGATCCGCTACCGGGGGCGGCTGCTGGAGGAGACGCTGGCGCTGTTTGGCGTCCCCGCTGACTTTGAGGGGGTCAACGCCGGCCCCACCGTCACGCAATATCTGATCCGTCCAGGCTATACCGAGCGCACGGTACGCGGGGAGACTAAGCGCACCAAGGTGAAGGTCAGCAAGATCGCCAGCCTGAGCAACGATTTGGCCCTGGCGTTAGCGGCGCGCACCGTGCGGATCGAGGCGCCAATTCCGGGAACGAGCTACGTCGGCATCGAAGTGCCGAATACGGAGAGCAATAATGTCGGCCTGAAGGAGTTGATGGAGAGCGAGGAGTTCGAAACCATACAGGTCGGGGGCCGGCTGCCCATCGCTCTGGGTGAGGACGTGCGGGGTAAACCGGTGGTCACCGACCTGGCGCGGATGCCGCATCTGCTGATCGCCGGCGCCACGGGCACGGGCAAGTCGGTCTGCATCAATTCGATCATCGGCTGTCTGCTTCTGACGCACACGCCGGAAACGCTGCGCCTGCTGATGATCGATCCGAAGATGGTCGAACTGACCGTCTACAACGGGACGCCGCATCTTCTCAGCCCGGTGGTGACCGACGTGGACCGGGCCTCGGGCGTGCTGTTCTGGTGCATCAAAGAGATGGAACGGCGCTACCAGTTGCTCAACAAGGCGGGCGTACGCGATCTGGAACGCTTCAACGCGTATCTGCGCAAACTGGGCGAGGAGATCCTGCCTTACGTCGTCGTCATCATCGACGAGATGGCCGACCTGATGATGGCCGCGCCGGAGGAGGTTGAGAAACACGTGATCCGGTTGGCGCAGATGGCGCGTGCGGTGGGCATTCATATGATCATCGCGACACAGCGGCCTTCTGTCGATGTCATCACCGGCCTGATTAAGGCCAACTTCCCGGCCCGTATCGCCTTCGCGGTGACCAGCCAGATAGACAGCCGGGTGGTGCTGGATGTGCCGGGCGCGGAGAATCTGCTGGGGCGGGGCGATATGCTGTTCATGGCGCCGGATGCGAGCAAGCTGGAGCGGCTGCAGGGCGCGTTTCTGGATGATGCGGAGACCAACCGCATCGTCCGCTACTGGCAGAACTTCCACAATCTGGAAACCTACATCCAGGAGCAGCAGGGGAACGGACAGGGGCGATTGGAAGGCGAACAGATCCCGCTCTTCACGCCTGACCCCCTCTCCTCACCGATCGAAGAGCGCGAACTGCCGGCGGCAGAGGGCACTGCGCAGAGAAGCGAAGGGGAATCTCTCCAACTCCTTGAACATAATGATGGGCAGAGCCCTTTGCATGATCCGACGCAGGACGGCGAGGGCCGGGACGGACTCTTCGACGAGGCGGTGCAGGTCGTGTCGGAGGCCGGGCGCGGCTCGGTGACGATTTTGCAGCGGAAGCTGCGTGTAGGCTACAACCGCGCCAGCCGTCTGTTAGAGCAGCTCGAAGCAGCCGGCATTCTGGGACCTGACCGGGGCCGGAGCCTGGGGCGGGAGGTCTATCTCAAAACCGCAAGAGAGAGTAACCCGGAAGACGAAGAGGAAGTACCTCCGCCGCTTGCTGCTTCTCCATCCTTCGATCATGACAGTGGGTCCCCCGACAGTGGGAGCATTGGCAACGGGTCCGTTGGCAATGGGTCCGCCGGCAGTGAGTCGATCGGCGGTGAGCCCGTTGACAGTGGGCAGGCCGAGTTGCCGCCGCCTCGTGAGAAGGGCGACGCTCCCCCCCGGGTCTGGATGTAGTGCTGCGTTCAATCCACAACAGGAGAATAAATCATGACCCAGAGCGTGTCCCCCGCGCGCCCCGCGTGGCTGTCTGACGCGATATACCCCTTCGAGAGCAGTTTCTTCACGACTCCATCCGGCCACGAGATGCACTACATCGACGAGGGCGCGGGGGAGCCGATCGTTTTCCTGCATGGCAATCCCACCTGGTCTTTTGAATTTCGGCATCTGATCAGGGATCTGCGGTCGCAGTACCGATGTATCGCGCCCGACCATATCGGTTTCGGGCTGTCAGCGCGCAGCCAGCGACCGGCCGACCACCGGCCTGAAGCCCATGCGGATGCGGCGGCGGCATTGCTCGACCATCTCGACGTGCGGGACGCGACCCTGTACCTGGTGGATTGGGGCGGGCCGATTGGGTTGGATTTCGCACGAAAGCATCCGGAGCGGGTGAAGCGGCTGGTGATCACGAACACCTGGTGCTGGCCGGTCGGGCGCGATCCGCACTATGTGATGTTCAGCTTTTTCATGTCGAGCTGGCTGGGTCAGTACCTGATCAGGCGCCACAATTTTTTCGTGAACAGGGTGCTGCCGATGGCGGTCGCCTCAAAGGAGATTCTGACGGCGGAGGTGATGGCGCACTATCGCAATGCGCAGCCGACGCCGGAGGCGCGGGCCGCGTGCGCGGCGTTTCCGAGATACATCGTCGCTGCAAGCGACTGGCTGGGGTCGATCTGGAATGACCGGGCCGCGTTCACGGCGAAGCCGGCGCTGATATTCTGGGGATTCAAGGACATCGCCTTTCGGGAGAAGGAACTGAACCGGTGGAAGGCGGAACTGGCGGATTTTGAGTTGCACGAATTCAGGGATTGCGGGCATTTTTTGGCGGAAGAGGCGCCTGAGCGGATGCTGCC
>VYDA01000480.1 GCA_009843665.1 Caldilineaceae bacterium SB0675_bin_29
CCCTGCGCAAGGGGGCGAGAGATGGGGCCGGCGGCGTCTTCGTAGTATGGGTGCCCGAAGTCACGGAAGCGTTCGGACTGGGGCGCGGCGTACTTCGGGCCCGGGAAGCTGTCAGTCACGGCGGAGACCGGGCAGTAGCTGGTGCAGATGTTGCACTTTATGCAGGCGTTCAGGCTGAGGCCGACAGAGTTCACGGTTGCGTTTTGCATAGAGGCGATGGCCAGGGATTTGGGGAGACCGCTGACGCTTCTGGCTTGTGACAACTCCATTTGCGGCGGCGTAACCGGTAGCGATGGCAATGCCCTCGCGGCTGCGCTCGCGGATTGGGTCGGTGTGGGCGAGGATTGAGCCCGCAGCCCACAGATTATCATAGACAGGCGCGCCGGCCTCGTCCAGCGGACGGAAGCAGTCGTCGACATTAACTCCGGCTTGAAAAATCGGGTGGCCTTTCGCGTCAAGAAAGAGAGGGCGCGTCCACTGGGAACGCGTCTGCGGCGCGGTCAGCGGCAGGTCGAAGAC
Source organism: Caldilineaceae bacterium SB0675_bin_29 (assembly GCA_009843665.1). Taxonomy (GTDB): domain Bacteria; phylum Chloroflexota; class Anaerolineae; order Caldilineales; family Caldilineaceae; genus Bin5. The sequence continues at coordinate 520 of VYDA01000480.1, forward strand.
GGTCTCCTTTACACTGCCGCAGCGGTCAGCGTAGATGCCGCCGCCGAGTATGCCGCCGGTTGCGAGCAGGTAGTTACGGGCCGTGTGGCGAAGGGGACGGCTTCCGGTTTCGGTCTCGATCCACTGGATGCGCCGGCCGGTTGCGTGGAACCCGCGGACTTCCATGCCGATTTCGACGCGCACGCCCAGGCTGGTCAGTTGGGTGCGCAGGGCGGCGTCAAGGCGCAAGCCGGGCACGCTGGGGGGCAGTGTCGGGATTTCAAATGCTGAACAGCCCGAGCCCTGGCCACCGCAAGATTGGGTCGTCTCGGGGCCCCGATTGACGATTGCTTGGTGGATTTTCTTCAGTAGGGGTAGGTGGGAATACAGTCCCAATATTGCCGGTAGACCCACACGTTCGTCTGCTGCGGTCACGTCAACCACCATTTGTGTAAGGTGTTCTTGCGTTGCTGGCTGATCCAGAAGTCGGGCTATATGGAGCGGGTTGTTATCGCGTCGTTTGGTGACTCTGCTCAGGGGCACAGTGGCGCTGCGAGCGCGGTGGCCCTGCCTCTGCAGGTTTTCTGCGATCAGATCGGGGTAGAAGTCGGGCATACCCTCCAGGCCGATGATTACCATTGGCCGGTCAACCTCCAGATTGGCGGCCTGTTGGGCTGCCGGCGCCAGATAGACGGGACGGGGGGCGCCGACCGGTGAAATGAGCTGGTAGTTTCGCCCGAGATTGGGGTCGTTGACCTGTTCGTCAGAATCGCTCCTTTGCGAAATCCGCTCATCCTGCTGGCTGGAAGCGGTGAGATCAATGGCAGTGCCGGCGCGCACATAGGGCAGTCCCGCCGCGGCGGTCAGACGTTGGAATTCGTTCATTGCTATGGCGACCGCCTCGTTGCCGAGTATCCGGTAGGGATGAGCGGGCGGCAGTTCGGGCAGGGCTTGCGTCCAATCCGTGACCGCCTCTTCCTTATTTGGCAGATAGCCAATAAGATCGACTGTTCCGGCGTGCCAGTGGGTTGCGCCTGCGCCGTGGGCGATCACGCGCACGCGCAGACCGGCGCGGGCAGCGGTATATGCGGCGAAGAGGCCGGTCAGACCGGCGCCGATGACAAGGAGATCGAGCATTCCGGCCTACAGAGCTTCTTGTGCGGTTTTGGGGTCAGAGAAACCCGACTTCACAGCAACCGTCGCTGTTCCAATGTTCACTTCCATTCTATACACAAGAGTCAAAGAGCAGAGCCCGAAAGCGAGGAATCGGAACGATAGAAGGATGAAAGCGGGCTTTCCTCGTCATCAACGGGCAGATGATCGGCGTTCAGAATGCTCAGATAGATCAGTTCGTCGAGGCGTTCCTGGCGCAGCTGCTGTCCCCAGAGGATCGGCGCGACGCCCTTCCAGCGTTCCTGCAGGAAGTCGCGCAGGAGAAGGTTTGGCTGCGAAACGGCCGCCTTGGGATCGACGGCGGCGGAGCGCTGGCGGGAGTCATGAGTGGGAGTGGGACTTGAGGCGGACTCAGAGCCGGTGCCGGCGGCTTCTGCCGCGGCGCTGTCGCGGTGGTGATGGGCCGGGGACTGCATGTGGGCCACGCTCCACTCGCCGGCTGCGGACGAGGTTGTCCCGGCGCGCAGCTGGTGGAGGATACCGACGGCGCGATAGGTACAGAAGCCGCCCTGACACGGTCCCATGCCGAGGCGAACATCGCGGCGCAGGTCGTCGAGGGTAACCGTCGGGTTGCGCTGGGCGGCGCCTTCCAGCATGGAACGGGTTACCAGTTCACACTCGCAGATCAACTCCGACTGCAGCTGTTTGTCTTCGACTTCGCTGAGCCTATGGCCGAGCCAATAGTGGCCCTGTTCGACACCGGGCACGGATGTCACGGCGGTGCGGCAGGGGCGGGAAACGCCCAACTGCTCGCAGGCGGCGTCGACTGCGGACTCGGCCATGAGGCGGAAGGTCGTCCATTTGCCGCCGGTTATGGTGATGAACCCGCGCACGCCGTCCCGCTGCTGATGATTGAGCAGGGCGAGGGCCCGGGTGGCGTCGCGGCTGTCCTGGGGCAGCTCCTGCACCGGTTGATCATCCGACTGGGAACTGTCATTGCTTTGGGTAGACCCGGCCGGCGGTTGCGTCTCCTGGAAAAGAGGACGTACGCCTGCCCAGGCGCGCAGGATGCGGCTGCGGCTGAGGCCGGGCACCAGTTTGTCACCTTCGGTCAGCATCAGGTCGATTTCCCATTGCTCGATGGGCAGGTGCTCGGGGTCGGCCACCTTCTCGTCAGTAGTGCCGATTACGCTGACGGTGTGTATCGGCACGAGGATGTCGCCGTCACCGGGCATTTTGCAGCGGTTGATGACGGTGTTGGTCAGACGGGCGTTGGTGGCCAGCATCACGCCTTTGCCAAGGATCATCTTCACTTCCACGTCTGCGAGGGCCGCGATCTGACCGGACCAGGCGCCGGCGGCGTTGATGACGAGGTCGGCGTCGATGTGCAGCTCTTGGCCCGAGACTGTGTCGAGAACGGTGGCGCCGGAGAGTGTGCGGTTGCCGTCGCCGCCGGAGAGGTGGAGACGGGTGAGCTCGTGGTAGGGCAGGAGGGTTGCGCCGGCCTGGCGCGCGGCCTGGGCGGTGGCGTGGGTGGCGAGGAAGCTGTCGGCAGCGGCATCGGGCAGTTCGAAGACGCGGCTGAGTCCGGGATTCAAGAGAGGCTCGCGGCGTAG
>VYDA01000564.1 GCA_009843665.1 Caldilineaceae bacterium SB0675_bin_29
TCTCCTACTTATGGTCTAACTCCCTTCTGCCTCTCAAAAAATCTGGGATGCACCCTATATGCAGAATACGCTTGACAAATGACTATAAGTGGGAGATAATGCATATTGTGAAATAATTCGCAATCCGCGCCTGTGCTGCTTCATCGCAGTTCAGTTGGCGGACGCGAAACAAGTGAAGCGATTTGATATTGAGCGCTTCGCAAGCGCTTGAAAGGGTGATTGCTCCATGACCGGCGCAACCATCTCGATGAAGCAGCGCCCGGATCCTCCCTCTCCTCGAGCCAACCCGCTATTGGGCACTGCCGGGCGTCTCCGGCAGGATCCACTCGGATGTTTGCAGCAGTTTGTTGATGAAGCCGGACCCGCCTGCAAATACAGGTTCTTCGCCCACTGGTGGGGCTACCTCTTTGTACACCCCGAACACAATAAGCACATTCTGCAGGACAACTACAAGAACTTCACCAAGCTTCCCCATCCTACCTTTCTGCTGCTCTACCCGCTCGTCGGCAAAGGTCTTCTCAGCAACGACGGCGATTCGTGGCTGCGGCAACGGCGTCTGGCACAACCGGCATTCCACCGCGGACAGATTCAGGAGATGGGAAAGATCATGATTGCGGCCGCGGAAAAGCGGTTTTCCCGCTGGGAACAATCTGCCCGTTCCGGCAATCTGGTCCATTTCGACCGCGAAATGATGGAAATGACCCTTGAGATCGCCGGCAGAACGCTTTTCAGCGTCGACCTGACCGGCGAGGCCCGTGAAGTCGGCACTGTGTTCGGCAGGTTGAACGAAATCTTTGTGAAATTGGTTGTTTCGCCAATATCGCTCTATACGATGCGGATTCCTTTCTGGCCCAGCACACGCAGTGTCGCGCGCGATGTGGGCGCGCTCGATCGGCTGATCTATGCCATGATCAACGACAGACGCGCAAGCGGGGAGGCTGGCAGCGATCTCATGGGAATGTTACTGTCCGCGCGCGACGAGGATACAGGCGAGGGCATGGACGAAAAGCAGCTTCGCGACGAGGTGATCACCCTGTTGATTGCTGGACACGAAACGACCACGCTGCTACTTACATGGTTCTTCTATTGCTTGGGAAGATACCCCGAAATCGAGGAAAGGGTCCATGATGAAGTGGACACGACCTTGAACGGCCGGTTGCCGACTGTGGAGGACATCCCCAATCTGGTATTCACGCGCCAGGTTATTGACGAAACCATGCGGCTGTTTCCCCCTGCCTATGCCCTGTCTCGATGGTGTGCCGAGGACGACGTGATCGGCGGCTTTGCCACACCTGCGAGCGCAGTGATCTCGCTCAGTCCCTTCATTACCCACAGAATGCCCGAGTTTTGGCCGCGGCCCAACGAGTTCGATCCGGATCGGTTCAGTCAAGCCAACAAACAGGATCGTCACCGTTTCGCCTACATTCCCTTCGGCGCAGGACCGCGGCAGTGCATCGGCGAAGGCTTCGCCCTGACGGAAAGCGTTCTGGTCGCCGCAGCGATTGCCCAACGATTTCGTCTTCGCATCCCGGACGGCTACGTCGCCCAGCTGGACCCGCAGATAACCCTGCATCCGAAAGGCGGGATGCAACTACAGTTCGAGCCGCGCTGAGCTCCTTGGAAGACTCACTTCCGAACTAACGTCACCGTGCTCTGAATTGATTCGAAACTCCCTAGCCGCAACTGCTTTGAGCTGAGCAGATTGCCAGTTCTGCACACGCCCGGTTTCCTCCGCCAACTGGGCCCGGCCTGACAGTTCAGTCAGCCTATTTCATTGTAACTTCACAGTCCGGGTGCTATACTTTCCGACACGGCAATCGATGCGACGGAAAGGAGGCACCACCTCCAAACCGCACTCCTATGGGAACGGCAGGCCACAATCTGCCGCCCCATGAACCTGCATAGTCCAGCACGCGAAACACGAGACAAAGTTCAACCTCAAGGAGTTACAATCCTATGGCGAAGAAATCGCTTATGATGTGGGGTGGCTGGGAAGGCCACGAACCAAAGCAGTGCGTGGATATTTTCGCCCCGCTGATAGAAGAGGCTGGCTTCGACGTAGACGTCGAGACTTCGCTCGACGTCTACACCGACGCGGAGCGCATGGCCGCCTACGATGTCATCACGCAGGTCTATACGATGAGCTCCATCACCAAGGAGCAGGAAGAGGGCCTTCTTGACACGATTGCAAACGGGGCCGGCTTTGCCGGCTGGCACGGTGGCATGGCCGACGCCTTTCGCCAAAACACCGAATATCAGTTCATGGTGGGCGGGCAATGGGTGGCACACCCCGGAAATATCATCGACTATACGGTAGAGATCGTCGATCACAGCGACCCCATCACTTCGGGGCTAAGCGACTTTTCTATGCACAGTGAACAGTACCTCATGCACGTGGACCCCAGCAACGAAGTTCTCGCCACCACAACATTCTCCGGCGACTACGCGCCCTGGATAGAGGGGACCGTCATGCCGGTCGTGTGGAAACGTCGCTGGGGACAGGGCAAAATCTTCTACTGCTCCCTTGGGCATGTGGCCAAGGATTTTAACGTCCCCGAGGCTAGGGAAATCGTGCGCAGGGGAATAATCTGGGCGGCGAGAGACTGACAATATCCAGGGCTACCGTCCCTTTGAAAATGCTCCAGGAGAAAGAGCAATGACGATGGAACTGCCGGCGCGTATCGGTCTGGTTGGCTGTGGCATTATCAGCACCAGGTACATTGAGGTCATCGGTGAACTGCCGGAGATAGACATCGTCGCCTGCGCCGACGTGATTCCGGCAGCGGCACAAACGCAGGCCGACAAGTATGGCCTGACAGTCTTGTCGATGGACGACCTGTTCGCCGCGCCGGATGTCGATATTGTTCTCAATCTCACGCCTCCCACGGCGCACTTTCCCGTCAGTAAGGCGGCCTTGGAAGCTGGGAAATCCGTCTATAGCGAGAAGCCGCTGGCTGCGACCTTTTCCGAGGGGAAGGCGCTGGCGGAGCTTGCCGCCGGCAGGAATCTTCGTATTGGCTGTGCACCGGACACTTTTCTCGGCGCCGGACATCAATCGGCGCGACTTTATCTGGATGAAGGAAAAATCGGTGCACCGGTGGCGGTTAACGCATTCATGATGAGCCGTGGACACGAGTACTGGCATGCAAATCCGGGTTTCTTCTATAAGCCAGGCGGCGGCCCAATGTTGGACATGGGCGTCTACTATCTGACTGCTATGGTTCATC
>VYDA01000650.1 GCA_009843665.1 Caldilineaceae bacterium SB0675_bin_29
CATTTCGTGGAGCTAACGGGCTATGTCGCGTGGCCGGAGTTGAAGACGGGCAAATCAGGTGAAAGTTATCTGACGGATGGGGCGTCTTCTGTTCTCGTCAGTACGTCAGTCCCGGCAGATCGACGCCGATGGCAGTGTTCGTAATCAGATCGTGCGCCCTGCCCGTGCAGTTACAGTGCACATAGACGCAGCCGTCGATGACGATCTTCGGGTTTTTCGGGTACTTGATCGCCCAGTCGATGTTCCCTGGACCCATTTGCCGGCCCCGGTACTGGCGATAGAATACGAGGCGTCCACTTTCTTCAATGAATGCCTCGGCCAACTCCGCATGCTCGCTGGGTGGTGAGGCAAGTGTGTCCCATACCCTCAGGCAGTGGAATGTCCGGCCACCGATCGTAACGTCGAAGGTTCCGGCCCCCATGCCTTTCCGGCCAGTCGTGCGGTAGGAGGCATCCGGCTGGGGCCGGTAGCGGCCATCGTCACAGATCTTGCGTTCGGCGCCACGGCCCCAGTCAGCCTCGAACCCCTCGTCGTTGAAGGTACGCAGCACCTTTCTCTCGTCCATCTGCTGGACAACGCCGAGCCATCTCGTCTCCCTCTCATCGAGGCTTGCAAAGAAGAGATGGGGACTGCCGGGCACATCCCAGTCTTCCCGTATTGCATGTTCCCGCACCGCGATCTCGACGCAGTCCAGGTTATGAATCCTGGCGAGGCTGGCTGCCCGCATCTCCGTCACCGCGCTCAATTCCCGCGTATCGGCCTCGTAGGTGGCCTGCATCGCATGGTGGCCGAGGGAGGGAACGATGGGCCACCATTGCAGTTCGGGGAGGTCGAGCTGCGTTATCATTTTGGCGCTTTCCGTAATCGAAATGGACGGTCTGGTGGCTGGGAAAGGGTGATTGAATGACATTTCGGTGTCCTCAGTACGGTGTCTCAAGTAGCTCCTGCGGCCACAGCCCGGCCCGAAGCTGAATTGCAACTTCGAGAAGTTTGCCGCTTTAGCGGCCAAGCGCAGCAGGCGTATAGCTTTGCACACGTGGACTCTTCGAGGCAAACTTTTCGGGCCGTGTTTTCAGACCGTTTGTTCAGGAAAAAGGGATATGGGAAAATAGCGTTGCTTGTCCCGGTGGCTCTTGCCAAGTAGGGAGGGCGCCTCACGCATGCAGGAATCCGACTCTTCGTGCCGGAGAACCCTGGCGCTATGGTTCTGCGGTTAAAACGCCCTAGGTACGACCCAGAGGTCTATGTGCAGGCCTTTTTGGCGCGTCTTGAGCCGGTCGGAACTGGCGACCTGGCTTCGATCGCGTGCCGGAACCTCGATGGGAGTCGTGTCAGCCGCTCTGCTGGTGTAAGCTCACCAGGAAGGAGAGTTTGAAGCCATGGACGAAAGCCGCCGCAAGGAGATCCTGGCCCGAGGACGACCGGGGCCGTACTGGCCTGCAGAGCCGATGCTGGGGGGATGGTATACCGAAGAGGAGATTGAGGCTGCGACGAAGGCGATCCGCGACTCAATGGATCCTACCACAGTGGGATTCGGTTTTATCTGTCCGGAGATCCTGGATTTTGAGGCCGCCTTTGCCGAATATTGCGGGGCGGCTGAAGCGATTTCCATTAATGGCGCCGGTACCGGTCTGGACATGGCGATAATGTGCCTGGATTTGGAGCCGGGCGACGAGGTGATCGTCCCGGCGATCAACTTCCGTGCGGCGGCGCAAGCGGTGATCGGGCAGCGGGGCCAGGTGGTGTGGTGCGAAGTCCACCCTCGCACTTTCAATATGGACCCGGCAGACGTGGAGAAGCGGATTACCCCGCGCACACGCGCCATTTTCCCGGTTCATATGAACGGGTTGTCGGCGCCGATGGATGAGCTTCTCGAGGTCGCCGAGCGTTATCCTCACCGGCGGCACGGTCCTCTCAAGGTGATCGGCGACGCGGCGCGCGCCGGCGCCGGCGGGTACAAGGGTACGAAGATAGGCGCGAAGGGCTGGATGACCGTGTTCAGTTTCCACACGATGAAGCTGATGACCACGCTTGGGGAGGGTGGAGCGATCACCACGAATGACCCGGAGGCGGCGCTGCGGCTGCGCGGCATAAGGCAGTTTGGGGGAGCGCACGATGGGTGGGGCACGAACTACAAAATGACCAAAGTGCAGGCGGCCGTTGGGCTGGTGCAGCTGCGGCGTCTTGACGACATGACCGCGCAGCGCGTGAAGGTGGCCAAACGGCGGGACGAACTGTTGCTTGGCATTCCCGAACTAACGCTGCCGTATGAGCCGCCCGGATATGAGCATACCTATTATCTGTATACGATGCTGGTGCCGCGCGCATGGGCCGGGCAGAAGCGAGACAGAGTAATGCGCATCGTGGAGGAGGAGCACGGAATAGGATGCGGGGTCTACAATCGAGCTGCCTACGCCGATTCCCCGTTTATACGCGAGCAGACGGCCGGCCAGGAACTGCCCCTTTCCGACGAACTGAGCGAGCGATTATTCTGTATGGCCTTGCATCCGCTCATGACGGAAGAGGAGAACGAGTACACGGCGGCGGCCTTGTGGGACGCGGTGGAACGGATGCGATGCGAGGATTGACGGGAGACAGTAGAATTTTCTTCAACTGATATTGCTTCATAAGTCCCCTCTTCTATCTGAATGACTCCGTACTGTATCCCCTCGCGCTGGGTCTGCATCTGTTCGAAACGCAGATGGGGGGCTGCGACACCTACGCCAGACTTGGGCCGCTGATGGCCATGACGCTTGTATCAACCGTCCCACTAATGGTCGCCTTCTTTGTCGCCCAGCGCTACTTCATCCAGGGCATCGTCATCACTGGAGTCAAGGGTTAGATCGTTGCGGCTTTCGCCTCAACACACCCCGGCAGTCAGTGATTCGGCGGGTATCCGAAGCCCTGGAGTCCCTGCCCCGCGGGGACGACCCGTTTGCTTTTCCCATTCCAGAACGTATATAATGCCAACCGCCCCGCGCACTGCAAGCTCGTCGGTCCGACACACAGAGCCAGCAGCACAATGATCGCGTTCATCGTACGCAGAATCCTGCTTCTGATACCGACGCTCTTTTTCATCACCATCGTCACATTCCTGGTGATCGAGTTGCCGCCGGGAGACTACCTGGACGCCTACGCGGCCAACCTGGCGGCCGGCGGCGACCCTGTCGACCAGGAACGGCTGGAGGCGTTACGCAAGCAGTTCGGGCTCGACAAGCCCGCCCC
>VYDA01000581.1 GCA_009843665.1 Caldilineaceae bacterium SB0675_bin_29
GGATGAGCCTGGCTGGTTCAGGCTGGAGTCAGGTTTTGAATGGTATGCGGGTGATAGACGCCGTCTTGCGGCCGGATTCCAATTCGAGGGTTACAGAATGAAAATCGATGCGATAAAGACTTTTCTGGTGGACTCCGGTTCAGCGAAACATTGGCTGTTCGTAAAGGTTGAGACAGACGAAGGGATACACGGCTGGGGCGAAGCGTATACTCAGCTTGACCGGGACCGGGTAATCAAGCGCCAGATGGATGAACTGGCTCGGTACCTGGTCGGACGGTCTCCATTTGACATTAAGCAGTTTGTCTTTTCGGCGTACTCGGACTTTGCCGGCAAACGGGGGAGCCTGGAGCTGTATTGTGCCATCAGCGGTATTGAACAGGCGCTGTGGGATATCGCGGGGAAGGCTGCGGGGCAGCCGGTCTACAACTTGCTTGGAGGGCGTACTCGAAGGCGGTTGCGGGTTTACGCGAATGGTTGGGGCGGGGATGAGGACCCAGAGGAGCTGGTGGAACGAGCCAAGGCCGTGGTTGCACGCGGATTCACCGCTCTGAAGTTTGATCCTTTTCCTGGCCGGTGGCGGGCCTATATCGACCGCAATCAGGAAGAAGAGGCGGTTGAGCGTGTACGTGCGGTGCGCGAGGCGGTGGGGCCCGACGTGGACATTCTGGTCGAGGTACATCGCAGGCTGGCGCCGATGCACGCGGTACGGGCGGCGCGGGCGATGGAGCCGTATGCGCCTTTCTGGTACGAGGAGCCGGTGTCGGCGCGTGACCTGGACGCTTTGTCGGAAGTGCGTCATTCGATAGAGTTGCCGGTTGTGACGGGGGAGGAACTCTATACCAAGAATGAGTTTCGAGAGGTCTTTGAGAGGCGAGCAGCCGATATTCTCAACCCTGATGTATGCAACTGCGGGGGGATCCTTGAGCTTCGAGAGATCGGGGCAATGGCGGAGGCCTATCATGTGGCGATGGCGCCGCACAACTACAACAGCACGACGGTTGGCTTGGCAGCTACGCTGCACGCGTCGGCGGGGATGCCGAATTTCCTGATCACAGAGTACTTTGTCAATTTTGAAGATGTAGGAAGGGAAATTTCGCGCCAGACTCTCGAAGGTGAAGACAGCTTCATAACGTTGCCGGAATCGCCCGGTTTGGGGGTTGACCTAGACGAGCAGGCGTTGGAGGAACGGCCATTTCGCCAGCGACCGCTGCGCGATCTGCCGCTGGACTCCGGCAGCGGTAACTCCTCGGGTTGAGTCACTGCTATTCGGGACTAGAACTGGTCAGCCACTTGTCCGTCAGGATTTTGAATTTCCTCCGATACTCAACCGGATCCTGTCTCAGGCTTTCAACAGCATAGCGGACCATAATCTCCTCAAAGTAACCTGTGAGAACGGCGAGTTCGATCCGCCCGCTTCGCAGTAGCGAAAGCACATCATCAAAGTCACTTTCTGTGCCCCGTTCGATTTTGCTGAGGGCAGTGCTGTAGAGATCGAAGTGGAAGACGTCCAGTTGTCCGTAGCGGCCAATGAAGGGGCTTCGTTCACGGTAGCCCGACGGGAGCGGGATGAAATCGGCGGGTGAGGCTTCTTCGATATTCAGTGAGAGTCGTTCTTTCAAGTCGCGCACTGCTGCAACAAACGCGCTGTGAACCCGGTCGTCAACTTCGAAGCTGATGGTGATGTCAAGTTTTTGCTGGCGGAGTCCTTCATAGACCATCGTCGTTCCGCCTACCAGGTAGAGTCGTCCGGGCTTTGTGAAGCGCGTCCCCAGGCTTTGGAGGAATCGTTCGATGCCCTGGCGATCACATCTCTGGCGCATGCGAACGGTTCGACTTCTCCAACTTCAACTGCCCAAAGAACAGTTCAATTGTGTTGTTAAGAGCTTGCAGCCGTTCGAAAGGGTACTGCGAACGCGCTTGCCACGCGTCAGCCAGCTCAACCAGCCCGGTCTTACCAAATCGTTCGTCGGGCAGAGGCAGACCCATATGGTGAGAAAACAGGTCGGGTAACAGAGTCATATCGTCGAGGTAGATGCTCAGACGAGACCGCCAGTTTCGCTGCAGGTAGACGGCGGCCATATACAGGGTTTGCAGGTCGAGCAAGGCTACATCGTCCAGGCTAGCAGCCAGATGGGGGACAGAGGCCGAGATTCCAGGGTGCCGGAGGAGGAGCGGAACAATCGCAAGCCGCAATCTCGAATCGTCTTGGAGAAGCAGCGCGCGCAGGAGTTGCTCGTGTGATTCGGGCATCTTGCGTGCGACTGCGTCGCTGGGGGCAAGATAGGAGATTCCCCGATCGCGGAGGGCCGCGACCAGGGACTCTCTTGCGTAGCTCTCGTCGGCCATTGGGTATTCGTCCAAATCTATTCCAGTTGCTGTTGCGGAAGGAACGCGGCCTCATGCAAACGGGTCTTCGACCCAGGGGTACTTGTGGAGGTCAACGCGCTTAAAGGGAATTTCAGTGTAGCGGGGCGCGACGGCGCCGGGTGCGGCCATGTAGATGATTTGGGAAGCGATGGGCGCGAATCCGGCATAGAAATGCTGGGAAGACTTCACGACGAGTATATGTTTGTTCTTCACGTTGACGCCGAGGTTGGTGAAGACGTCCGGGCTCATGGGCTGGCCACGCTTGCTGCTGACGATGATGTCGATGCCGTTGCAGTTCAGGCAGACAGAATCTCCGCAGGGGATGCGCATGGGGTCGCCCTGCTGCTGCGGCCATTCCTGGTACATATCTTCGGCGATGGCGGTCACTTTGACGTTCAGGTCGAGGGGGTCACCGGACATGGGGCCCATTTTTCCACCCAGTCGTATGTCGAGGTTGGCTCCGACGCCGCCTGACATGGCGACCTGAACGGCGATGGGATCCCACATGGTGGCGATGCCGGCGTTGTCGATTCCCCTGTCGAGCATGGCCTTGAGCATGAAGGTGGAGTCACTGGGGGCGCCGCCGCCGGCGTTGTCGGCGCGATCGGCGATCACCACGGGGCCGGTTGGGTCTGCGAGTGCCTGCTCCAGGGCTTCGTCAATGGAGTAGGGTGTTTGGTCAAGCTCGCGGCGCATGCCATGGAACCTGCGCCCGATCTCTTCAGCCACGCGAGCGGCCTGGTCGGGGTCGCCGTCGGTGATGGCCAGGGCCTGGGCGCCGCAGGTGGGGACGTCTCCCCATGGGAAGCAGTGGACAATCGAGATGGATATGATGCCGTCCTTGCCTTCCATATCGAG
>VYDA01000132.1 GCA_009843665.1 Caldilineaceae bacterium SB0675_bin_29
TGGTCAGTGGTTGGTGGTCAGTTGTCAGAGAGTTCGCTTCCCCTGCCCCAGTGTTGATCGCGGAATGACTATGGCTTAGTCGTTGCGTTTTTTGGAAGCTGGGCGGTGGCTGGCGAGAGAGCGCAGCAGGCCGGCGGCGCAGTCCAACCCCTCAACACAAATTCCACGGCGGAGAATGTCATGGCTTCAACGGAGAAAGCAGGGAAGAGCGTCTACCTGGCGAACCCGTACGGGTTTTCAGCACAGCAGCGGGAGTTGCTGTTGCCGCCGCTCATCGAGGCAGTGGCGGCGCTGGGGCTGGATGTGTGGGAGCCGTTTGCGCGTTCGGGCGGGAAGATTGACAGGACGAAGCCGGGTTGGGCGTATGACGTCGGTCAGCTTTGCTACCAGGATGTGCGGGAGGCGGATGCGATCTTTGCCGTGGTCAACGGTGTGCCGCCGGACGAGGGCGTGATGATTGAGATGGGGATGGCGATCGCGCTGGGCAAGCCGACATTTCTGTTCCGGGATGATTTCCGGAGTGTTGCCGATACTGAGGAGTATCCGCTGAATCTGATGCTGTTCACGGGGATGCCGCAGGAGGCGTGGGAGCTGCACTATTACAGGTCGGTGGAGGAGATTGGGGCGCCGGAGAAGGCGCTGGCGCGGTGGGCGCGGGGGTGAGGGGTTTGGTTGACCGAAGGGGACATGGGGCAGCTGACTCAGATAGTTGAAGTGGAGAAGGGACAGGACAGGGCGTGCTATGGCGGATAGGCAATCATACACGCGCAACTATTATATTGATGAAGGTGGAGACAGCACACTGTTTTCCCGCAGTGGGAAGGTGCTGATCGGGTCAGAGGGCTGTTCTCGGTTTTTCATACTTGGTGTGCTGGATGTGCCTGACCCTGCAGCTTTGCAGTGTTCGACAGATAATTTACGGGACCAACTATTGGACGACCCGTATTTCAGCGACGTGCCATCAATGCAAGAAGGTACGCGAAAAACAGCTCTGGCCTTCCATGCCAAAGATGACCTGCCTGAGGTGCGAAGGGAAGTCTTCAGGCTCCTGCGTGATACCGAAGATTTGCGATTCTTTGCTGTTGTTGCTGACAAGTGGCAAGTGTTGGAATATGTCCGTCAACGAAACGAGAGCGATCCCGATTTTCGCTACCATCCCAATGAACTCTACGACTATCTGGTTCGGCGACTGTTCAGAGAAAAGTTGCACAGAAGTAGCAGATTTGAGATTTTTTTCTCAAAGCGCGGCAGAGCGGACCGCACGGCTGCCTTGCGTGAGGCACTCGAAACAACCAGGAGCCGATTCGCCGAACAACACAATTTGCAGAGTGAAGCGTCCCTGCACGTAACTGAGATAGTTCCGAAAGAGCAGGCAGGTCTACAAGCTGTGGACTATTTTGTCTGGGCATTACAAAGGCTTTATGAGCGCCACGAAGACCGTTTTGTAACGTATCTGTGGCCGGCCTTTCGGGTGGTGCAGGATGTTCACGACAGACGCAAGGTCGGATATGGCATGTATTATACACAGAAAAGGCCGCTCAACGCGGCAGCACTTGCGTGGCGGCAAAACAAAAAACCGCCAAGGATATAGGATTGAGCGGACCGCAGCCCGACAATCACACGGCATGAAGCCGAATTTCGTCCTCTAGCGGTACGGTGGATTTTACCTGATTTCCTAAATTGGCGCAATATTGAATTTCTCTGTCAGACGAGCGCGTGATGATTGAGATGGGGATGGCGGTCGCGCTGGGCAAGCCGACGTTTCTGTTTCGGGACGATTTCCGGAGCGTTGCGGATACGGAGGAGTATCCGCTGAATCTGATGCTTTTTACGGGGATGCCGCAGGCGGCGGCGTTGGAGCTGCACTATTACAGGTCGGTGGAGGAGATTGGGGCTGCGGAGAAGGCGCTGGCGCGGTGGGCGAGGGGGTGAGACCTTTTTCGCGCGGACGCAGCACGCTGGGTAAAGTTCACAAAGGGAAAATAGTCTGAATGGAATTGGTGCTCAAGTGCTCAATCTGGCGAGAGGACAACTGGTACGTATCTCGTTGCGAAGAGTTGGAGATAGCAAGTCAAGGGGAAACGGTTGAGGGGGCGCAGAAGAATTTGGAAGAGGCAATAGGGTTGTTCTTTGAAGTAGCTTCGTATACCGAGGTTATGGAGTATCTTTCCCATTTTGGTCCTGTTTCGCCCGCGGATATTCAGAAGCAGCCTCAAGTTCAGGTCAGGTCCACGCATCAGGAAGCCCAACGGGTGATGGGTGAAGTTGCTGTGATTTTTGCCTAGGCTGATTTTCCTTTGTTTAGACAAGAACTTACTTTCAGGTTTACCATTTGCAGACGTGCCGGGCGACCTGAGTAGTGGCCTCTCAATGAAATAAGCCACCGCTTAGCAGTGGCTTATTGTCAGATCGTGTGAAACGCCCCGAAGAGCATGTCTCCGATGACCCACTCTAACCACCCTTCTGCAGCAACCCTTTATTTTCTTGGGGGAGGGGCTTGCCCTTCGCACTACAATCATGAGTTCCTATGATTTCGTCTTGAATGCGAAGAGCATCCTCTCTCGTTACAGGTTTCGCACTTTTCTGTCGACCGTTGTTTCGTTTCGCAATATTCAATGCCTTTAGCTTCTTGATGACAACAGGGATCTGGCCAGATGGAAACCATCCATTTGAATCGCGAATCTCAGGAATATCAGAGGTATCAATTTGCTCGTCAGGCATTTCTTCCAACCTCTTGAGCATAGCCAGTTGCTGCTCTGTCAGTTCAATACCATCCTTCTTCATACTGTTTCCTTTCGTGAGGAGTCGCTTTACGAGCACTAATGATACGGCCTTTTTCTCCGTCAGTTTCGGGTAAAGTATGAACTACGACAAATCGTGATGAAATTTGGCGGGACGTCGGTCGGTCCGACTGAGTCGATCGACGGCGTAGCAAGAATCGTGGCCACCGCGGTCGAAAAGCAGGCCGGGGGCACAGACGCAGGGGGTGGGATTGCCGAGGCGGCGTGGGCGGCGGCACAAGGTCGGCACGTACGGGAGCGGCGCGGGGGATTGCGGAGGCTGTGCCAGGGCCGCGCGAGGGCAGGCACAAGGCCTGCCCCTACGGGGGAGGCGAGGGGATTGCAAAGGCCGTGTGGGTGGCGACGCGAGGGCAGGCACAAGGCCTGCCCCTACAGGGGAGGCGAGGGGATTGCGGTGGACGTGTGGGTGGGGGCGCCAGGTCAG
>VYDA01000562.1 GCA_009843665.1 Caldilineaceae bacterium SB0675_bin_29
CTCTCGCTGCGAAAGTTGGACGATTCCACAAGAATACCGCTAGCCCGCGGCGTAAGCTCCTGCGGTGCAAGTACCGACGAACGCCCCACGAAGGGGTCCCGCTGGCGGCGGCTGAACTCATTGTGGCCGACCAGAAAGCTGATCGCGGCGAACAACTGGTTGTCCTGCATTCGCGCCAGCATCCCGGCCCGCAGCTTCTCGTACAAGACCCGCTCCGTGGCCGCGCCCTGTCCGATCAGCAGCTCCGCACCCTGGTAGGCCAGCAGCCGCCCCACTTCCGGGTAGAGCAGGTCCCCGCCCAGCATCAATCCGATCCTGCCGACAGGCGACGGGATGACGTTCCACTCGTGGCCGGGCTGGGCCAGGTCCTCGTCCTCAGGGTGCAGTACCCGTTTAGCTTGGTAGCCCAGCCGTTCTCCGCCGGGGCCGTAGACAACCGTCAGGTTCCGCAGCACCCCGTCCAGCGGGTCCGGCAGGTAGGCGCTCGGCGCAACCAGCGTAACGTCAAACTCCTGCGCCAGGCCGCCGAAGACCTCGTCGTACGCCTCCCACACCATCTCCGGCTGTGTCGTCAGCAGTGCCCCCGCCATCTGGCGGAAATCGGTGTTGAACCACCCGGCCAGCGCACCAGAAAGGCCGCCGCCGATCTTCAGCCACAGGCTCGACTGCCGCCGTCGCGCCAGGTCCGCCCTCTTGAGCAGGTTCGCCTGAAAACCACCCAGAAGAGGCGGGATAACCATCACCCCAGCCAGTTCCGGGAAGACCACCAGCCGCGCCCGTTTGTTTTCCGCCGCCCGCAAAAATCTGCGCAGATCCTCGCGGTACTCCTCCAGCGTCTGGGGCAGCCGCATCTTCTGTTGAATACACGCGACGATCAACGTCTTCATTTGAGGTGGTCTGGCCGCTTCCAGATCTCAGCGCCAGTCCCTATCGCAGCACTTTGCCGCAATACGGACAACGTAATCCAAGTTACATCAGGTTCCATAATACCATTAAAGGTATTCGAAACTTGAATCAGGTGGGGGGAACCACGGTGGAGATTCGAAGGGGGAATTGAGACTTTAAACAACAAACTTGCTTCTCAGACAGGCTCTGCTTCTCCAGCGACCGTCATTGCACGCGCGCCCAGCAGTCAATGAGGCTACCTCTCGTTACAAGACAACTTCCTTGGTTTCCTTCACAATCAGGCCGCGACCCGCTTAGCCCTCCCCTCTCGGAGAGCCCCGGCCCTTCGCCCATACGCTCCTAAACCACAGACTCTCAACGCAAAGGAAACGCCGGCCCGTCCCGGAGTTTCCAGCCAGCGCGGCGCCAAAATGCCCCAGCCACGCAATACGTATTACGCAATTCACACTTTGCAGCTACCCCTTATATGCCCCAATAATGTCAATGATCAACTTGACATCCTTGCGCGCATGCTCCAGCGACGTGCGCGATGTCTTGCTGTTGACAATACAGTCGTGGAAGTGACGCAGCTCCTGCACAAACGCGCTGTCCCAGTCGATATACGGCTCGGTCCGGTAGGTCCTGCCCTCGCCGTCAATCCCCTGAATCGACACTGTCGACAGGATGCCCCGCGAAAAACCGGTCGGGTAGGCGACAATAACCCGTTTGTCGTCGCCGTAGATCTCCAGCGTCTCCTTGAAATCCCACAAATCGGGCAGATCGATCCACGTGCCCACGCAACGCGCGCCGTTCTTGTAGACCAATGTGAACGTAACGGCCCGGCCCTCCTGCCAGATCTCCGTATGCGACACCTCGACCGGTAGACCCATGATCTCGCGCAAGCCGTACAGGTCGTGTATCATGCTTCCCGACAGCAGATGGAATGCCCGTTCTACGTGGGGCGGCACCTCGCCGATCGCCTGCTCTCGTGCCGCCTGCCTCCCTTCCATCGCGCTCTCGATCGCCCCCTCCGGCAGATCACCAAAGTTGCGCACGTCGAACTGTTGCAGATGCAACGCATTGTTCGGGTGCAGGTGATTGATCTGCACAAAGCGCACATCCATATCGGCCGCTTCCTGCTTCGCCCGCTCAAACGCCGGGTCATAGACCTTCATATAGCCCGCCTGCCCCACCGTCCCCGCGCGCTTGCACGCCTCGATCATCTCGTCGCACTCCTGCAGCGAAAAACACACCGGCTTCTCCACAAAGGCGTGCTTGCCCGCGTCAAATGCGTCAACCGCCACACCCTTCTTCGGGTCCGTTTGGCACAGCAGCACCGCCTCCACGTCAGAAGCCAGCAGATCGCGGTAATCGGTAAAGTACCGGTGCACGTGAAAACGATTGGCCACATACTGGGCCGCGCCTTCCGACACGTCGCAGACCGCGGTCACTTCAAACTCGTCCTGCAACTCCTTCAGGTTGGGCATATGATGCACCTGGGCGATCGCCCCGCATCCAATGACGCCGATTTTCACTCGTCTCACTTGCTCTTCTCCGGTCGGTGGTCAGTGGTAGTCGGTGTGTTGGTCGTTGCAGGCAAACTAGGGACCGGTATATTCCGTGTCCACAGTGCGCGAAGTAAAGCTGTTCCAGACATCTGCCAGCGCGAAGGCACGCCGGAATGCCGGATAAAGAGATGCCCAGATCTCGTCGCGGGCCGCGAGGGCAGCTTCTTCATCCCCCACAGCCCGTGCCGTCCGAAAGGCAGCGATCTGCGCCCGCTGAGTCTCCGTACTCGTCTCGACCGCCTCCAACCACGCTTCGGCCGCAGCCAGTTGCTGGTCGAGCAACTCGTCGGTCGGCGTTTCGCGGTCCGGCTCAACGTCGTAGCCGGTATTCAGCACGAATCGGGGCGGCTGCTTGGTGCCGTCCTCATTCCACATTGTATGCGTCGGCTGAATGTGCGGCGTGACCGACAGATACATGATGACCGGCTTATCCCCCACATTGCGCACCTGGTGCATCTCGTCCGTCAGCGCAATACACATCTGACCCGGACCCAACACCTCCGCATGGCCCTCAATCTTGAACTCAGCCTGCCCTTGCAAAATCAGAAAAATCTCATGACCCAGATCATGCGTATGGCTCTGCGAGGTATGGCCCACGTCGATCTGCAAAAAGCGCGCGCGAATCTCCGGTGTCGTCAGCACATTGCGAATGTCCTTATGGAAGTCCAGAACCTGGAATGGCACGGCGTTCTCCTTATTCGTTTCTGACTATCGGGGGCGGAATCCTGGAAGATCGTGGATGTTCTTGAGAAGATAGTACCAGCTACGG
>VYDA01000006.1 GCA_009843665.1 Caldilineaceae bacterium SB0675_bin_29
GAGGCTATCGGCTTACTTCGGTGGGCTGTCCAGGGGAGCTGGGGCTACACGTGGGGATTCAGCTTGGTGTCAGAGTTCATTAATCCCGAGACCCTTGAGCTGACCGTGAACCACGATCAGGTCGTGGCCCTGTGGGAATGGATGCGGGACTGGCGCGACCAGTACGGCGGCATCAACGTTATTACTTCCTTTACCGAGGCGTTTGGAGCGCAGGCCCAAGACCCGTTTATCATGGGCGTGGTGCCGATGATGATCAACGGCAACTGGATGATCTCCAACTTCAGAAAGTACGCCCCGGACCTGGACTACGGCGCCAGCTGGATTCCCTACCCGCGCGAGGGCGGGCAGGAGGCTACGTGGACCAGCGGCTGGAGCTGGGCCATCCCCGTTGGCACAGACTTCCTCGACGATTCGTTCAGAGCGTTGAGCTACCTGGCAGAGCGCGGCAACATTCAGTGGTACAACCTGGGCCGTTCGAACTTCTCACCTTACATCGAGCATGGTGAGAGCCCCGAGTTCCGTGAAAACCCGGCGATGAGTTTCTTTGTCGATACCCTGCCATTCGCCGGCATCATGCCGCCGACGCCGATGAGCGATATGGCCTGGGCGGGCCTGAGCGACGCCTTTGACGATCTCATGCACGACAAAGTGGATGTGAAAGAGGCGCTGGATGCCTTGAACGTCAGGCTCAACGAGGAACTGCAGCAATACCTGTAAAGCAGAAAAGTTGAACAGACAGTTCAGTGTTCAACTTCAGGGCAGTGCATAGGGAAAAGTGAGGGGCGCGAAGAGTTCCCCCACTTTTCCCTATTGTGAACTACCTTCATGGCAGGGAGCAGATGACTGCAATCGGGTCGATCCGTGAAAGTAAGATCGTACGCCGGAAGCTGATGTGGGGGCTCATCTTCATTTCCCCCTGGCTGATCGGCTTGATAGGCTTTACTGCCTATCCGATCGGCGCTTCTCTGGCATACAGTCTGACCGACTATGCAATCATGTCGCCGCCGAAGTGGGTGGGACTTGAAAACTACGTCGAAATGCTCACTGACGACGATCTGTTTTCCAAGAGCCTGTCCAACACGGTGATCTTTGCCCTGTTGAGCGTTCCCACGTCGATTGCAGTGGCTTTCGGGCTTGCCCTGATGCTGAATCAGAGGGTGATGGGCAAAGCGGTCTTTCGCACAATCATTTTCGTGCCAACGCTTGTGCCGAGCGTGGCGTTGGCCATCATGTGGCTGTGGCTGTTCAATCCCCAGTTTGGCGTCGTCAACGGCATGCTTTGGGAACTTTTTGGCATCAATGGGCCTGGGTGGCTGACGGATGAAGACTGGTCGAAGCCCACTCTTCTGTTAATGTCGCTGTGGACCGTCGGTTACGGTGTGGTCATCTTTCTGGCGGGCTTGCAGGACATTCCCCAGTCGCTATATGAGGCCGCCGATATTGACGGCGCAGGTGTAGCCCAGAAGACCCGTCACGTGACTATTCCTCTTCTCACCCCGGTCATCTTCTTCCAGCTTGTCATTTCGATCATCGCGATCTTCCAGATATTCACCGCTCCTCACGTCATGACAGGGGGGAGCGGGCAGCCGGCAAAGTCGTTGCTCTTCTACGTCATGTATTTGTACCGCCAGGCCTTCGTTTACATGAAGATGGGCCACGCCAGCGGCATGGCCTGGTTGCTCTTTTTGATCATTCTCGCTTGTACGTTGGTTATCTTTCGCACGTCAGGATGGGTCCATTACAGCGGCGGCGAGAGAGGAACGACAACCAAGACGTGACGCGCCGGGGGGAGATTAGGTGACTACCCGGTCTTTTCCCGCCGCGCGGGGCCGTAACCATCCTACATTGCTATGCTAACGAAAGCGGACTCGGCAGCGCATGAAGTTGACTGGACAGTCCTGCTCACGCGCTTCATTTTTCTCATAACCCTCCTGACCATTTCGGTCCTGTTCATACTGCCCTTCTTTTGGATGCTAATGACATCTCTTAAGGCGCCCGTGGAGTTGATGAAGTGGCCGCCCGGCTGGTTTCCCGACACATTCCGCTGGCAAAACTACGAGGATGCGGTGACCTACATCCCATTCTTCCGATACGTGGGCAATACGATGGCGATAACGCTCGGCTCTATCCTCGGCGTCCTCATCTCCTGCCCCATGGTCGCCTATGGATTCTCACATATCGACTGGCCGGGACGGGACTTCCTTTTCGTTGTCATGCTGATGACAATTATGATTCCATTTCCAGTCACGATGATTCCTCTTTACGTGCTTTTCGCCAGGATTGGCTGGATCAACACCTATTTGCCGCTTGTTCTGCCACTGTTTTTCGGTGTTCCCTTCTACATATTCCTTTTGCGGCAGTTCTTCATGACGATTCCAGGAGAGTTAACCGACGCGGCCCGTATCGACGGAGCGTCGGAGCCCCGTATCTACTGGCAGTTGATTTTGCCCTTAACGAAACCGGCGCTGGCCACCGTTGTCCTCTTTCAGTTTCTGAGCAGCTGGTCGGACTTTCTCGGGCCGCTGCTCTATCTGAGAGATAGCGACATGTTTACGATTGCGGTCGGGCTGCAGATGTTTCACTCCGAGCACGATACGGAGTTTCACCTGCTGATGGCGGCCTCCACTATACTTACGGTTCCCATCATTGTTATCTTTTATCTGGTGCAACGCACGTTCATTCAGGGCATTACTTTGACTGGGCTGCAGGGAACCTGATTTGCCGGCGTCCTGGAAACTTGCAGTTTTCCTGAATGCGAGTAGCGTTAGGGGAGACGAGACATTTGCTTATCGGTTGCATTATGTTCACGTCTGCCACTTGGCCCGTTCTTCCAAACCGAAGCGAACAGAAGGGAAGGCGTCAATAGGGGGACCCAGTATGAAGGCTGATCAGGTTGACTTGACCCGAAAGAAGTATCAGGACGAGGGATTCTACATTCATCCGGAGCCACTGCTTCCGCAAGAGGTGGTGGAGAAGGCCGTTGCCGGCATGGACGCGTTGAGGGCAGGCGACTATGAAACGGGTATTCCGCCGCGTCCTTCGTCGTGGAGCCCTGGGGACGACCCCGATGCGCTCTGCAAGATTGAGATGCCGCAGATCGCAAGTCACTCCATCATGGAGCTCGTGTCACATCCGGCACTGGGGGCCAAGGCGGCCGAGATCACCGGAGCGGAGGCGCTGCAAGTATGGTGGGTGCAGCTGCTTTACAAGCCGCCAACGGC
>VYDA01000541.1:0-412 GCA_009843665.1 Caldilineaceae bacterium SB0675_bin_29
GGACAATCGACAGGAACATCGATGACGCTCAACATCTACAATACGCTGACTCGCCGCCGGGAACCGTTCGAAACTTTAGAAGAAGGTCGAGTGCGCATGTACGTCTGCGGTCCTACAGTTTATGCGGACGCCCACATCGGCCACGCGATGAGTGCAATCGTATTCGATATGATCCGCCGGTACCTGGAGTTCACCGGACATGAGGTAACCTACGTCACCAATTTCACCGATGTGGATGACAAGATCATCGTCCGCGCCCAGGAGACGGGTCAGGATCCCTTCGAGTTGGCGCAGTTCTTTACGGACAAGTACTTGACCCATCTGAGTGATCTGAATATCAAGCCGGCGGACACCTACCCGCGCGTGACCAGCGAGATTTCGAACATCATTCGCGCAATCGAGGAGTTAGGAG
>VYDA01000541.1:422-950 GCA_009843665.1 Caldilineaceae bacterium SB0675_bin_29
AAAAGACCTTGATTGCAGCGTCTACTTCCGAGTCGACAGAGATGACGATTACGGAAAGCTCAGCCGCCGTCGGCAGGAGGATGCCGTTACCTGTACGAGTGTCGCCGGCGAAGAGGGCAAAGAGAACGAGGCCGACTTTGCTCTATGGAAGGGGGCCAAGGAGGGCGAGCCTTCTTGGGAAAGCCCCTGGGGCCCTGGCCGGCCTGGCTGGCACATCGAATGTTCGGTCATGTGCCTGCACCATCTGGGAGAGAGGATCGACATTCACGGCGGCGGAAATGACCTGATTTTTCCGCATCACGAAAACGAGATCGCGCAGAGCGAGAGTCTGACCGGAAAGCCCTTTGCCCGCTATTGGGTCCACAACGGGATGCTTCAGCTGTCGGGCGAAAAGATGAGTAAGTCGATTGGCAATCTGGTAACAATTGACAGCTTTCTGAGCCAGTATTCGGCCGATGCGCTGCGCATGCTGATCTTCTCCGGGCACTATCGCAAGCCGGTCACCTATTCGGATGAGTCGATTGGCGC
>VYDA01000541.1:960-3221 GCA_009843665.1 Caldilineaceae bacterium SB0675_bin_29
ACACAAGCGCGGCCCTTTCGCACCTGTTCGAACTCGTAAGGGCGATTAACTCGGCACGCGCGGCAGGAATATCCGGACCTTTCTTCCAAGCCGCACAGGATACGCTGCGTGAGCTGACAGGCGTCCTGGGCCTGTCGCTGGACGAATCTGATGTCAGGGACGGTGACGTTCTTGCGGCCAAGCCATTCATTGACCTGCTGGTCTCAATACGCACTACACTGCGCGAACAGAAACAATGGACGGTGGCAGACTTGGTTCGTGAAGGGCTGGCGGCTCACTCGGTCCAGTTGGAGGACACACCGGAAGGTACAACCTGGCGGATTGAGGACGCCAGGTGAGCGAACTGCTCGTAGGCCGGCACGCCGTCCTGGAGGCCATGCGTGCAGGAAGGCGACACTACTACCGGTTGTGGTTGGAAGGAGACGGCAGGTCCGCCCCTAAGGGAAACCTCGCAGAGATCGTAAACCTGGCCCAGAAAACCAGAATCCCTACGCGGCACGTGGTGGGCGGTATTTTCGACCGCATTCGACGTTCTCAGTTGAATCCCCAGGGCGTTGCACTCGAGACGGGCCCCTTTCCTTACGCAGAACTCGACGAAATACTTGACCGGGCGGCCAGCAAGCCGGATCCCCTTTTCCTGGTGCTGGACCATCTGGAAGACCCGCGCAATCTGGGCACGCTGTTTCGCAGCGGCGAGGCCTTCGGCGTGGACGGCGTCATTCTGCCGGAGCGCCGGGCCGCGGGTATTACGCCTGCCGTAAGCAACGCTTCTTCAGGTGCCGTGGAGCACATCCCGGTTGCCTTGGTGGGCAACGTCAACCGTACGATCGACCTCCTAAAGAAACTGAACATCTGGACCGTCGGACTGGACCTCGGACCTGACGCGATCTCACTGTCAAGTGCCGACCTGAGCGGGCCGCTGGCTGTCGTAATCGGGAACGAGGGCAAGGGGCTCAGCAGGCTGGCGCGGGAAAAATGCGACTTTTGTGTCACGATCCCGATGGCAGGTTCGGTGGACAGCCTGAACGCGGCGATAGCCGGAAGCATCGTACTATTTCATGCATTTCAGGCGCGTGAGTCTACAGCAGCAGTTAGCAGTTAATGATGCTCAAGCCTGGCCGTTCCGGATAAGGGCCTTCTTGCGTTGTGCTACCTAGCCCCAATTTGGCAGCCCTGGTCTGCCGGGCACTGCCCCACTTTTCAACTGCGCAGCCAATCTTTGGGCCTTGTGCCAGGCGTGTCTCCCTCCGTTAGAGGCCAGCGAACCGTTTCCTCAATTTTCAAAGCCAGGTCGAAGTCCTTCTGGGTCACACCTCCGGCATCATGCGTTGTCAGATATATCTCAACCGAGCGATAGTTGAGGATTATACGCGGATGGTGGTATGCGGCTTCGGCCAGGAAACCGATGGCGTTAGCGGCCATCAGCGTTACACGCCAGTTTGCCGTATCGAATCGCCCGTATAACTGGTCCGCGCGCAGCTCCCAAGAGGGCAGATTATCTTCGAGCCAGCCGCCGACTTCCTTTTCGTCTTTCTTTGCTTCCATTGGTTCCCCCTTGATAGGCTAGAGACGTTAGCCTGGTACGTAACCCGCGAGATCCGCACCGCCTCCTAAATCTGAATCTTCCTGCTACCTGCACCCCATCCCAATCGTGAAATCTGTTTCAAGCGGAGTGCGAATGCGGTAAAGCGGCGGTTCATGTTATATAATAGCGGCTGGATTCCGTGACATTCCTATGTGCAACTGCGATCCAGTCGCTCAAGCTCTTGATGGAGATAGTGAATGGTACGTCGTAAGTCATATCTGCTTGCCATTATCTGTTTTCTTCTGGCTCTTGTCGTAGTAAGCGCATGTGCGCCAAACCCGCGGCTGCAGTTGATCTCGCCCAACATGGTGGTTCTCGCCGAGGGGGAGACATTTGTACCGCCAACACCCACGCCTCGGCCGCGTATTACCGGGCTCAGTGACGAGGAGATTCTGGCCGGTCTGCCTCAGAATATAGTGGATCTGATCCCGGGAGACGCCCAAAGGGGCCTTGATTTGACAGTACCCCATAACTGCATCGGTTGCCACGTCACGGACAACAGCCTGGTAGATGTGGCCCCAACGTGGCTTGAAATCGCCGACACCGCAGTTGGTCGGGCCGAGCAGTTGGGTCTCGCAGGGCCGGCATTGTACCTGTACACGAGTATTATCAACCCGAACGACTACATTGTTGTCGGCTATACCTCCGACGTTATGCCCGAGACATACTCCCAAGA